>QHNU01000084.1 GCA_003218525.1 Verrucomicrobiota bacterium | reverse complement strand
TAGCCGAGTGCGGCCGAGATGTTGAGGTCATCATCCAACGCCTGCGAAAAATCGTCGCGCGGCTGAATGATATCGTTGGATTGCCGTTGCGACCCGATCACTTCAGCTAAACGTTGTCGCCACTCATCGATTCGAGCCAAGGCTTGACGCGATTCTTCCATTCCGGTCCAGGTGAAATTCAGCGGCACGCGATAGTGCACGCGCAGCAATGCGTAACGCAATTCACGACCCGAGTACCCTTTGCCAATCACGTCCGGCAGCGTGTAGAAGTTACCGAGCGACTTTGACATTTTCTGATTGTCGACCAGCAGATGTGCACAATGCAGCCAGTAACGCACAAATTTTTTTCCGGTGCAGCCTTCGCTCTGCGCAATTTCCGCTTCATGGTGCGGAAAAATGTTGTCGACTCCGCCGCAGTGAATATCGATCTCGTCGCCCAGTAGTGCCGTCGCCATGGCGCTGCATTCGATGTGCCAGCCAGGACGGCCACGCCCCCAGCGCGAATCCCAGCCCACATCCCCATCCGCTTCATCCCATGCCTTCCAGAGAGCGAAGTCGCCAATATTTTCCTTATCGTATTCGTCCGCTCGGACCCGGCCGCTCGGTCGCAATTCGTCCAGATTCAGGTGCGCCAGCTTTCCGTAATTCGGAAATTTGTTAATGCGGAAATAGACGGACTTGTCTTCGGCCTGATAGGCCAAGTCGCGCCCCATCAATTGTCGAATCATTTCGATCATGCGCGCGATATAGCGCGGTTCAGTCGCAGCCGGGAATTCGTTGGCGCGTTTGAGCCGTAAGGTGTCGAGATCCTCAAAGAAGGCTTTTTTGAATGGCTTGGTGTATTCCTCAAGTGAGATGTTGGCTTCGCGCGCACCGCGAATTGTCTTGTCGTCGACATCGGTGAGATTCATCACCCGGTGGACGCGATAGCCCCGCGACCCCAGGTGCCGCTGCAGCAAATCTTCGAAAATGTAAGCGCGAAAGTTGCCGATGTGAGCCCGGCTGTAAACAGTCGGTCCGCAAGTGTAGATGGAAACATTCGGCGGATTGAGCGGAACGAATTCGCGCACCTCCCGCGTATAGGTGTCAAACAATCGTGTCGGCATACGAGACTGGCCAAAAATGGCGGGCCGATTTAGTTAAGCGCCAGTTCTTGTCCGCGCGCAACGGCCACCGACGATTCAAAAGAGAAACAGGCCATTCGAAGCTAGAGATCGTCCGCCAGCGCGATGGCCATTGCCGCCATTCCTTCGCCGCGCCCGATCGTGCCCAGGCCCTCGTTGGTCGTCGCCTTAATGTTAATGCTGACAGGATCGCAGGCGAGCGCTCCGGCGATCTTTTTTCTCATCGCCATGATGTAGGGCTGAATCTTTGGTGCTTCCGTGATCAAAGTCGCGTCAATATTGACCATGCGCGCATTATTCTCTGCCAGTATAACGCGGACGCGCTTGAGAATTTCCAAGCTGCTGATGCCCTGAATGGAAGGATCTGTATTCGGAAAATGATGGCCAATGTCGCCTTGGCCAATCGAACCGAGAAGGGCGTCAGCGATAGCATGGGAAAGCACGTCCGCATCGGAATGTCCGTCGAGTCCGCGATCATGCGGAACTTCGACGCCGCCGAGAATAAGCTTGCGTCCTTCAATCAACCGATGCGTGTCGTATCCAATCCCGCAGCGAATCATGCGATCAAAGTTTTAAGTCAATGACACCGTTGGAGGCAATCACGCTGTAACGATCTTTCATGTCGGTACGCGGCGTCATCTCGACCGAGCCGCCGGCAGTTTCAACCAGAATCCACCCGGCGGCGACGTCCCACAAACTGATTCCTTGCTCAATATAGGCGTCCATCCGGCCGCAAGCGACGTAGGCCATATCGAGAGCGGCGCTGCCGAGGAGCCGGCACTTGCGCGCGCGATGGACCATTGTTTGTAAGAGTGGCACTCCCGCTTCGATGGTAATGCCGGTCTTGGACAACCCGACCGAAACTAGTGCCTCGGCCAAGTCCACTCGTTCGCTGACCCGGAATTCGCGGCCGTTCAATGTCGGCGCTTCTCCTTTTTGCCCGGTCCAAAGCTCATCGCGGATCGGATCGTAAATCACGCCCACGATAATTTCGGCCTCGTGACGCAACGCGACTGAGACGCAGAAATGCGGAATCCCATAAAAGTAATTCACGGTACCGTCCAGCGGATCGACCACCCATTGGAACTCACTCGCCTGATCCCCGACGGTTCCCTCCTCTCCGTAGAGAGCGTGTTGTGGAAATTCTTCTAAGAGCAGGCGCGCGATCAAGTCCTGAGCCCGGACATCGATCTCGAGTTTGATGTCGTGCTTCATTGTCGTGCTCACCCGTAACGGCTTCTCGAAATTGTGCCGCAACATCTCGCCCGCGGCGCGCGCGGCCGCGACGGCGGCGTCGAGATAATGCCTCATGCGAAACACTAGCGGTTGGCCTGTTGTTGTCGCCAAAACTTTCGCGAGAACATAGCCAAAGAAAAACCGGGAGGAGAAATCGATCCTCCTCCCGGGTTGAATTTGGATTGTGGCAGCGAGTCAATCGCTGCCGTGAAGCGCACTAGGAGCTTAGTGCTTCTTTTTCTTAGCTGCCTTTTTCTTAGCGGCCTTTTTTCTCTTTGCTGGCATCGACTATCCCCCCTTTCAATCCGCAATCGCGGTGGGTCTGTGAAGGATTTGGAATGACTTCACTTACACGAGTCATTCATCCACGCGTTTTTTTTGTCAAAACCTTTTTGATGTTTCCAAAATAATTTTCACGAGCGCGCGCGCGATCTTTTCTTTTGGCGCGCGCGAAATCTTTTTCATTTCGCCGTCGCCCAGAAAAATTGTGACGGCATTTTCGTCGCTTTCCATTCCGCTGGCTGAATCGCTGACATCATTTGCCACAATCATGTTGCAATTTTTGTGCCGAAGCTTTTCCCGGGCATGTTTTTCTACGTCATCCGTCTCGGCGGCAAAGCCGACGACGAAGTAATCACGCGTTTTAGGCAGAGATTTTAAGATGTCGCGTGTCGGAACGAGCTCGAGCGAAAGCGCCTCGTCACGCTTCTTGATTTTCTCTTTCGCCGTTGCCGCCGGTTTGTAATCAGCAACAGCGGCGCACATCACCAGCACGTCAGTTTTCGCGAGCGCGCCGTGTACCGCCTCGTACATTTCATCGCTTGTCGTTACCTGAATGACTCTTGCTGCCACAGGCGGCGAAAGAGCGACCGGACCTGAAATGAGAATGACTTCGTGACCTTCTTCAATGGCCGCGCTGGCGATCGCATAGCCCATTTTTCCGGACGAGCGGTTGCTGAGAAATCGGATGGGGTCGATCGGCTCGCGCGTCGGGCCAGCCGTGACGACAAACTTCACGCGATCAAGCGGTCGTGCCGCCGCACCAGAAATTCGGCTCGAAAGGCGATGTCCTCGACCTTCCATAGGCGACCGACGCCCTCGTAACCGCACGCCAGCATTCCCGCTTCCGGCCCAATAAACTCAACACCGCGGGATTTCATTTTCTCGACGTTTTCCTGTGTCGCGGGGTGCTCCCACATTTTTCCATTCATTGCGGGCGCGATCAAAATCGGCGCGCGGGTGGCGAGCGCGATCGCGGTCAGAGGATGATGAGCCAGACCATGGGCAAGCTCCGCGATGACGTGTGCCGTCGCCGGAGCGACCAAGAACAGGTCGGCCTCGTCGGCCAACTCAATATGACCCGGCCGCCAGTTTTCTTTCTCGTTGTAGAAACTGGTCGTCACCGGATTCTTCGAGAGCGTTTGCAAGGTCAACGGCGTGATGAATTCGACCGCGTCCTCCGTCATCACGACAAAGACATTGTGACTTTGTTTCACCAAAAGGCTGACCAGCTCGGCCGATTTGTATGCTGCGATCGAACCGGTCACACCGAGGACGATCGTCTTCTGGTCTTTTGCTTTTTGATTCCTCGCCATTTTGCTAATTACCGTAGAAATATCGCTCGTGTGATAACTCTGTCATCCCGAGCTGTGCCGACGGCGTAGGATCTCGCAAAATCTGAGCGGACGCTCGCGAGGTCCTTCGATTCGCTCAGGATGACGTGTGTGCGCTTGCTCTTTCACCGCAAAATTAGTCGACTGCTGAGAATTCGCTCCGCCCCCATGATCTGCCGGAATTTCTGCAAATCTTCCTCCATCGATTTGCTAATAATAGTGTAGCGATAGTCGCGCCAGAGCTGCATTTCACGCGCGGCGTTTTGCAAACGCAATTCGATCTGCTCGGCCATTTCGGTCCGCCGTTTGGTTAAACGCCGCCGCAATTCGTCGAGATCAGGTGGCATAATGAAAACATCGGCCAGGCAGCGCCGGACAAAGTCATCACCGCAATTTCGGATCGCCGCTGCCCCTTGGGTATCGATATCGATAAGCACATCCACGCCGTTTTTCAGATTTTCGATCAGCGGTTCACGCAAAGTTCCATAATAATGCTCATGCACTTTGGCGTACTCCAGAAACTCACCCGCTTTGACCCGAGCTAAAAATTCGTCGACTGGAAGGAAAATGTAATCTTCTCCTTCGATTTCCCCGGCGCGCGGCGGCCGGGTTGTACACGAAACCGAGTAAACGAAATCAGGTGTTTGCCGGAGAGCGTCGCAGAGCGTGGTCTTTCCCGCTCCGGAGGGGGCGGAAACAACAAAAAGAATGCCGTAGCGGGTGAATCGGTTACTCAAGGTTTTGCACTTGTTCCCGAATTTTCTCCAACTCCGTTTTGCACGCTACCACGCGCTGGGCGATGACGGCATCGTTCGCTTTCGCGCCAAGTGTGTTCAATTCGCGAAAAATCTCTTGGATAATAAATTCGAGGGCGCGCCCCACCGGTTCGTGCTTGCGCAAATGATGGGCAAATTGCGCGACGTGGCTTTCGAGCCGGGTCAGCTCCTCGGAAATATCGGAGCGATCGGCAAAAAGAAAAATTTCCTTGGCCACGCGGTCGTCCGTCCCATCCGCGGCCAAGCCGGCCTTCTCGATTCGTTCCAGGAGCGCGGCGCGAATTTTCTTGACGACTTCAGGATGGAGCCCGCGAATTTCTTTGAGCAGCTGGCGAATTGATTTCAACCGCCGAATCAGGTCCTGGGCTAGATGCTTGCCTTCACGCTCCCGCATTTTGATCAAATCGTCGAGCGCCCGTTCGAGAGCTTGCTGCACGGCCGGCCAGGCCTTGTCGGCATCAATTGCTTCTTCTGGGGGACGCATCACCCCCGGCGCCTGCAAGACGGTGTCGATGGTAATTTCACCGGGGGCGCCGAGCTCTTTTTGCAGCGCGCGCATGGCGTTGTGATAGGAGCGCGCCAGGGATACATCGAGTGCGAGCCGCCGCGTTCCGTTACTGCCCTGATGCAAAGCCACCAGAACGTTGGTTCGCCCCCGCGAAATCCGGGCATTGATTGCCTGGCGGATTCGCGCTTCGAGCTCGGCCAGATCTCGTGGCAAGTTAATCACGATCTCGCTTTGCTTGCGATTCACCGTGCTGAGTTCGACGCTCAATTTCGCCCCTTCGCACTCCGCTTCGCCGCGGCCATATCCGGTCATGCTTCTCATGGTGATGCTTTGGAGGCGGCGAAATGCTTCGCTGCCGTGGCAACGTCTTTGTCACCGCGCCCGGAACAGTTCATGATCATGATCGCGTTCGGCTCGAAGCGCGGCGCAACTTTTGCCACGTAAGCGACCGCGTGCGCCGTTTCCAAAGCCGGAATAATTCCCTCTGTCTCCGACAGCAATTTGAAACCGGCGAGCGCTTCTTCGTCGGTGGCGTAATCGTACTGAACACGGCCAAGATCGCGCAAATAGCTGTGCTCTGGACCAACCCCGGCATAATCGAGTCCGGCCGAAACCGAATGGGTCAGCTCGATTTGGCCGTCGGCATTTGTCAGAACGAATGTTTTTGTGCCTTGCAGCACGCCGAGCCTACCCCCTTGGAAACGTGCGGCGTGTTTGCCTGATCGAATCCCTTCGCCGCCCGCTTCAACTCCGACCAGGCGCACGCTTTCATCATTCAGAAAGGGATGAAACAAACCGATGGCATTGCTGCCGCCGCCGACGCACGCCACGAGCAAGTTGGGCAGGCGTTCTTCGCGTTCCAAAATTTGCCGGCGCGTTTCAACCCCGATCACCCGCTGAAAGTCGCGTACCATCATTGGATATGGATGAGAACCAAGCGCGCTTCCTAATATATAATGAGTGGTGCGCGTATTCGTAACCCAATCACGCATTGCTTCATTGATCGCTTCCTTCAATGTGGCTTGACCGGCCGTGACCGGAACGACTTTCGCACCTAGAAATTTCATTCGCTCGACGTTCAGGGCCTGGCGCTCCATGTCGACCGCGCCCATATAGATGACGCATTCGCATCCGAATCGGGCCGAGACCGTTGCTGTGGCAACACCATGCTGGCCCGCGCCCGTTTCGGCGATGATTCGTCTCTTACCCATCCGCTGGGCGAGCAAAATCTGACCAAGCGTGTTGTTAATTTTATGCGCGCCGGTGTGAAGCAAATCCTCCCGTTTGAGATAGATTTTCGCGCCGCCGAGTTTCTGCGTCAGGCGTTCGGCAAAATAGAGCGGTGTAGGGCGACCGGCAAAATCGCGCAGCGATTGCCTGAGTTCGTCCTGAAAAGAGGAATCATTTTTGGCGCGTTCGTATTCCCGAACGAGTTCGTGCAACGCCGACACCAGCGTTTCCGGAACGAACATCCCACCGTAAACGCCGAAATGACCGCGTCCGTCCGGCAGCCT
>QHNU01000083.1 GCA_003218525.1 Verrucomicrobiota bacterium | reverse complement strand
GCTCGAATTTCACATTGCGCTTCAATGCGCGCAGGGCGCGATAACTCTTGCCGGAGTCGGGCATCAGCCGCGGCCTGAGCCGATAGCGATTCACCGCGCCAAGGGCGATCATGGCGGCGAACAACATGAGCTTCAACAGGAGCAGCCGTCCGTATGTCGACGTGAGAACCGCGTCGAAGGTGCCGACGAGAAGCCAACTGTTCACTACGCCCGTCGCACCGATTATGCCGATCATCACAAAGTTCACCTGCGAAAAGCGCTGGGTGATTGAGCTAACGAAAGTCGGCACTTTTGTTTCGCCAATTGGTTGCACTCGCGCGAGAAGCATCGTGAACGGCACTAGACCGCCTGGCCAGACTCCCGCCGCAAGAAGATGAGTGGCATTCGATGCGAGATGAAAAAGCCGCACTGGCTCTTTGCTGGCCGCAGCGTGTCCGACGAAAGCCAATGTCGCGAGCAGCGCGCCGGCCAATAACCCGGCAATGAGCCGCGGGCCAATCCACATCGACTGATTAGGTTTCCCCGTTCGTGGCAGCGCTGGCCAGAGCGCCGCGATCAAAACCACTAACATCAAGCGCAGCGTCCAGCAGTGACCAAATTGCGTTTGCCTCAGCAGCGTCCCGACCACATCCAGCGCGAGCGCATTGGCCAGCGAACGCTCGCTCATTTCCGCTGCCTCGATCCACAGCCAGAGCGCGCCGGAAGCGAAGCTGATTGCAAGCGACCACAACGCGACGCGCAGCAGCCGGCATTCGAAGCGATGGAAGAAATCGAGCGCGCGGCCCTCCATCTGTGTCGCGAAAACAGGTCGCCCAACCGCCAGTGAAAACACAAAGACGGCAAAGAGCAGAATCGCGGCGCCGATGTGGACAGCGCGGGTGATAAGCAGTAATCCGCCCATCGCGCTTTTCTACGGAACCACTTGGAAGGTAAAGTTGCCTTTGGTGACATGCGTATCCACCGACACCACGCGCCAGACCACCTTGTAACTTCCGGGGCCGGGCAGCGGCGGCAGCGAGACATGCAGGAGCGAACGGTTGGTGGAATCCACATGCGTGTCTTTTTTGTCCAGCTGTTTTCCGGCCGTATCAAAGACTTGGATGCTGCTAAATGCCGGCTCGATCGCCTCGGTGAACCAAATCCGCACCTCCGCCGGGGCGGAATGCATTTTACCTCCGACAGCGGGATCGGAACGCTCCAAAAAGGCGTGGGCGCACGCTTGCGCAACCGGGATAAGCACGAGAAGACAAATGAAAAGGATTCGACGAACCGGGCTCATCTGGTTCCTCCAAATAGAGGCCGGCCCAAGCTATGCGGGAAAAGATCATCGAGGTAGAAGTGTAGCTGCGCAATGAAGCCGACGTCGTTGCCGGTGCGCGAATTGACGGGAATCACCGCTTCGGCGCCGACTTGGAAATACTTGCCAGACCAGATGATGCCGGGATTGATGGTTCCGGTAGTCAGCCCGCTCTGCCCACGGTTGAGTGGATCACTAAAGGAAAACTCCACCAGCGGAATCAAGCGGTCGAACGGCGCGCGCAGCCCGACGTCTCGGACCTGCTCCTGCAAGTAAATGAGACTGTATTCGACCGCAAAACCCCATTGCAACACAGCGGGGTTTGGTGATCCGTCCGTCCGCGCGCTGCTCGGTATAGCGACGCCGATGAGGCCAGTGACCGCAAGTGGTCTGAGCAATGACCATTTTTGCGGCAAATCTCCCAAGCCTTTCCCGAAGAACAGCCCCGGTGTCCATGTGCTGAACGTGTCCGCTCCAGCCTCCTTGCTTCCCGTGCCGCCGACATCTACGCCTAGCCCGAGGGAGACTACGGCTTCATGTTCGTCGTTTTCAAAGAACTCGTATTTTGAGCCGATGGAGAGATTGCCGAAGCCATTCACCGCTTTGCCCTGTGAAGGATTGAGCATGATGAATGTCTCGCCAAACTCGATGTCCCATTTCGGCGTAATGCGCAGGGCGATGTCCGAAGAAACCTCCGTGTCGCGCGTGCCGCCACCGTCCGGGGTAACGATGCGGGAAACGGTTGGCAGCGAAAACTCGTCGGCAACAAATGGATCGTCGGTCGAAAGCGTGGCCGGGAAAAATCTGCTTCCGGCGAAACCATGCGCCGAGGCCGTTTTAGGCGCCGACAACATCATAGTGAGAGAGGCTGTGCCAGTAGTAAGAGCCGCTCTATTAATTAGTAGAAGAATAAGATGGGAAAAGCTGCGTTTCATGTGCGGAACTCCTTTCCGTTTGCGAGCAATGCGCGCAAAAACACGCGCCATAATCATCGTCGGGCCGTAAGATCTTCATTTGGATTCCTTCAGGGAATGAGAACAGCGTCGCGATTTAACGCGACGGTTCCCGGGTTGGTAGCGCGCGAGGCTGCGATTCGTGCACACGCACGGCGCAGGCGACTCGACAGCCAACTAGCTCAAGAGCAACCGCGGAGGAGGAACCGGCGGTGAATTTCCGATTTCAGATATCGAAAAATTCTTCCTTGCGTATTCGAATCGCACAAACAGCCGTGTCGGAGAAATCTCGCGTGTCGCACAAATCATGTCGATCTTCGGCGCCGGCGACTGAAGGTCGGATTTATCCTTTGCTCACAGCATGACAAAGCGAGCACGGGTGAGCACCGTCGAACGTCTGCACGATTGCGACGCGCAATGACTGCTGCTTCGCGTACTCCACGATCATTGTCGTCCACGCGACCGATTGCAGCGCGATCCATTGCAACCCGATTGCGCAACAAAGCGCCATGATCGTAGTAATGCGGCCAAGGCAGCGAGTCACGTTGCGAGACTAGCGAGCGCCTCAATCAGAGTCAATCAGTGGTGTGATGACTCAGCGGAACACGCAGTGATTGCTCGCGGCGAACGCATGGTCCTGAGTAGTTGCCGATGCGAGCAGAGCCGACTGATATCGCTCGCGCGAAAGACAAACTCGGCCTGAAAAAGGCGCTTAATTGCGTGAAAGTTAGAATTGTTAGTTTATGCGATTAGATTCCGCTAATATTTCGCCATCCAAGGGCGCACCGGATATTTGGGTCGCCACGTTGATGCTGGCGTGGCACAGTGTGGGCTAATTCATATCGGTACTTGACTCAGATAACCGATTCTGAACAGAAACAGGCTTGATCGTGAAATGTCTT
>QHNU01000082.1 GCA_003218525.1 Verrucomicrobiota bacterium | reverse complement strand
GGAATCAAGCACCTCCTCGGGCTTTGGTTCGAATGTGTAGCCGAGCAACGGATCGCTGCCCTCTTCAACTTCGCCTTTAGGTAAATCGAATGCGCTGATCGGCAATAAGGTTTCAACCACAGGCCGTTGATTGATGGTGTTAATGAAATGAGTGAAGAGGACAGACACTTTGTCGACTTCGGCCTTTAAGAACTTTTCCATTACAAAATTTGAGATGGGCTTTGTCTCGACAAACGTCGGCGCATCCTTGAGTTCAAAATCGGCCAGCAATTCCCGTTTTGTGCGGGCGAGAAATTGGCGGGCCTTTCGGCCGGCGACGACATATCCGGTCCTGGCCGGGTCAAACCGCGCCGCTTCCCGCAGCAGATTCGTATTCAGGGCGCCAGCCAGACCTTTGTCGGTACTGATCACGATCACCAACTCCTTCTTTACCTCGCGCACCTGCAGCAGCGGATGCAGTTTGGGGTCGGTGCGTTTTTGCAGCGACACGAATACCTTGTTCATCACTGTCGCGTAGGGTCGTCCGGCAAGTGCCTGCTGTTGCGCCCGCCGCATTTTCGACGCCGCGACCATTTGCATCGCTTTCGTGATTTGCGCCGTATTCCGAATCGATTTGATCCGTCGGCGAATCTCTTTCGTGTTCGCCATAGCTCAGCCGACCGGTTTCGTGGCGACGAATTCTTCGAGCGCCGATTTCAAATTTGCTTCCAGATCCGCGTCCAGTTCCTTCTTGTCGCGAATGGTCGCGAGCAGTGCTTCCTTTCGCGTCTCGAGATAATCCTGCAGTTTCGTCTGGAATTCCTTCACCCGATCGATCGGCACGGGATCGAGAAATCCGTTCTGCATCGCCCACATCACGGCGACCTGAAGCTCCACCGGCAGCGGATTAAATTGCTTCTGCTTGAAGAGCTCGACAATGCGCTGCCCGCGATCGAGTCGCGCTTTAGTGGCGGCGTCAAGATCAGACCCAAACTGCGTAAAGGCGGCGAGCTCGCGGAACTGGGCGAGATCGAGCTTCACTTTGCCCGCGACCTGTTTGATGGCTTTGATTTGTGCAGCCGATCCGACGCGGCTGACTGATAGACCCACGGAAATGGCCGGCCGCACACCCTGATAAAAAAGATCGGTTTCGAGATAAATCTGGCCGTCGGTAATGGAAATCACGTTCGTAGGAATGTAAGCCGATACGTCGCCGGCCTGCGTCTCGATAATCGGCAACGCCGTGAGGGAGCCGCCGCCAGCTTTCTCCGTCACACGGGCACTGCGCTCGAGCAAACGGGAGTGCAGGTAAAACACATCGCCCGGATAGGCTTCGCGGCCCGACGGACGCTTGAGCACGAGCGAAACCTGGCGATACGCCACTGCGTGTTTGGAAAGGTCATCAAAGATAATGAGCGCGTCCATACCGTGATCCATGAACCATTCGCCCATGGCGGCGCCGGCAAACGGAGCCAGATATTGGTTGGTAGCCGTGTCCGAAGCCGGCGCGGAGACGATGGTGGTATAAGGCATCGCGCCTTCCTTTTCCAATACGGCGAGGGCACGAGCGACGTTGGAATTTTTCTGGCCGATCGCGACATAAATACAATAAAGCGGTCGATAATCCTTTAGCCGCCCGTCTTCCCCGGCTTTATTCAGGCGCGCCTGGCTGATGATCGTATCCATCGCGATCGTCGATTTACCGGTGGCGCGATCGCCGATAATTAACTCACGCTGGCCGCGACCGATCGGGATCATAGCATCGATTGCCATAATTCCGGTCTGCACCGGCTGACTGACGCCGCGCCGTTTGATGATTCCCGGCGCAATTTTCTCCACCGGATAAAACGTTTCGGATTTCACCGGTCCTTTGCCGTCGAGAGGTTGACCAAGCGTATTCACCACCCGGCCGAGCAAACCTTTGCCCACGGGAACCTGAAGCAGTCTCCCGGTAGTACGGACTTCGTCGCCCTCGGAAACCTTTACGTTGTCGCCCAGAAGAATCGCGCCGACTTCTGTCTCCTCGAGATTGAGCGCCAGACCGTAAACATCGTTGGGAAATTCGATCATCTCGTTCAACATCACGTCGCTTAGCCCTTCAATCCGAGCGACGCCGTCACCGGTTTCACGCACAACCCCGACGTTGCTTTTGGTGGTCGAGGTTTTGAGTCCGGCGATCTTCGTTTCGATTTCTTCAAGTATCGTGCTCATCGTTTTTGTTTATCAAAGTTGTTGCTGCAAACGCTCGAGACGGTTGCGCACGCTGCTGTCCCAAACATCGCTGCCGACGCGAATGCGTACTCCCCCAAGGAGCGCCGGGTTTACAACAATCTCGGAGCTAAGATCGGTGCCGTACCGCTTTTTTAGATTATTGACTATTTGCGAGCCGACGTTTGGATCCAACGGCGCTGCACTTTCAACTCGAGCATGCCGTTTCTCCGCTTCGAGGCGAAGGAGGCGCTTATAGTAATCGAGTATCTTAATGTAATTACGCGGCTTCTTGTTCAAAACCGAATCAACCACGGACGCAACTCGGCCTTGGTCGAGCTGATTGTCGGTGAAACTCGCGCGCAGTAATTCGCGTGCGATTTGCCGTATGTCCTTGGTCGTTTGCATGCCGCTCTTGCTTACGCGATCTGCCGAGTCGCTTCCTCCTGAAGCCGACGCTGGTCATCCGGCGTAAGCACTTTGCCTGTGACCTTCGCGGTGGTGTCGACCACGAGCCGGCCGAGTTCGCGCTTCAATTGCGCCATCGTCCGCTCGTGCTCTATCGCGCTGGCTTCGCGGGCTTTGGCCACAATTTTCATCTTTATTCTGTTTACGAACTGGGCCGGATTGATCCCGGGCGTCGGTACCATCGGATGGGGTCATCGCGACCCGACAACCGGCATCTTTCATGTTGATCGGCCGCTGTTGCGCGGTGCCAACGCTGATCTCAACATGACATTCGCCATGGCTGCGGTGTTTTTTGTGTTATGGATCTTCTGGGCCTTTCAAGCGCAGGGCGCCGGCGGGGTAATTCTCCATCTTTTCGGCCCCAAAGGTGAGACATCGGGATTTATGAAGATCCCGCTCATTATTATTTTCTTCCTTGTTGGATTGCTTGAGGTGGTTTCGATCTTGTTCCGGCCGATTTCCCTTAGTTTCCGATTGTTCGGCAATATTTACGCAGGCGAAAACATGCTGGAGTCGATGGCGAATCTGGTGCCATCGCTCTCTTGGCTGATTCCAGTCCCTTTTTACTTTATGGAGGTGCTTGTTGGCTTGGTCCAAGCCTTGGTCTTTATGTTACTGACCGCGGTCTTTACCCTTCTGATCGCGCAACACGAACCCGGCCACGAAAGGCATCACTAGAATTTGGCGGCTATGACCGTGGTTCCCGCGGAGGTCGCCCACAGAAACAACAAGAAAAGATAAAAATCATGATACCATTACTGGCAGAAATTGGCGGAAGTATTCACGTGGGGCTGGCGGCCCTTGGCTCAGCTATTGGCGTTGGTCTTATTGGCATGGGGGCGGCCTCCGCCGTCGGGCGCAATCCCGGTGCCGCGACACCAATTTTGGTGCAGGCGATTCTCGCCATCGCATTCACCGAAGCGATCGTCTTTTATGCGCTCTTCCTGGTTCGTTGATGGAGCCGGCTAACGAAAAATGAATGTGACGTTTCTCGCAGCCGCTGGGGTCGGTGAGCTCGTGCGCGATACGGCTGAGACTTTTGGCTGGAATCC
>QHNU01000081.1 GCA_003218525.1 Verrucomicrobiota bacterium | reverse complement strand
GTTTCTCTCGCGACAAAGGAGAAATCAATGATCAACTTCGAACCCGCGAGGTTGGGATTATTCCGCAAAGGGATTGCGGTGAAAGTAGCCATGTTTCTCGCCATGGCGTCGAGCGCAGTTGCACAAGCACCCACCCCGGCAGCGGTTGGACCAGCACCGGCAGCGGTCAATGAACAGGGTAACCTGGTTCCGGCTTCGGAAGCGATCGCGCCGCGCGTCATCGTGACCGGCTCGAACATTCCCACCGCTGAAGAGGTGGGACCGAACCCGGTCGACACCTACAACAGGGAAACGATGGCCAAATCGGGTGAGCCCACCACCGAACGATTTCTCTTAAGCATCCCGACCGTTAATGCGAATGTCGTTCCGGTCTCAAACAACGAGAACGGTTCCAATACCGCGGTAGGGGCCGCGACGATCGCGCTGCGCGGTTTCGATGCCAGAGCGACTCTCATTTTGATCGATGGTCGGCGCGTTGCTCCCTATCCAACGGGCAACAATCCCGGCTTGGTCAACGTCATGTTCGTCGATCTGAATTCTATCCCACAAGCCGCTATTGATAGCATCGAGATCCTGAAAGACGGCGCCTCGACCACCTATGGTGCTGACGCCGTCGCCGGGGTGGTCAATATCAAATTACGCCACGACTACGCAAACGGCGCGGAAGCAAGCATCCAATATGGCAACACACTGGACAGGGATTCGGGTGAGCTCCTGAGTTCAGCGATTTTCGGGGTCGGTAATGATACGACCAACGTGACCGGTGTTTTGAACTATTATCACCGCAACTCTATCTTCAACCATGATCGTGGTTTTTCTAAAAGGCCACCGTTTGTAAGTTCGAATGCCAGTCCGTATAACCTTGAGCTGAGCAGTGACGTCGCGGCGGCTGCTGGTGGATTGAATCTGAATCCCGGCGGAAATGAATTCGCGGCGGCACCGGACTTCACGAACGGGCTGGCCCCGGCAAGTGACTATAAGTATGGGCTGAGTCGGCCTAATCATTTCAACTTCAACAAATTCTCCTCCTCCTACCCGGAAAGCGAGCGCTGGGGCGTTTATCTGAGCGGTGATCACAAGGTTTTTGGCGACCAAATGGTGTTGTACGCAAACGGTTTCTATCAGAACGTCAAAACGCATAACGAGCTAGCCCCGCCAGCGACGGGTTCGTTCCAAACGCCGGGCCAGGTCATATTAGCCATTCCCCCGCATTCGCCGATCGCGCCCGGCGCGGAACCGCCTAACACACCAACCCACCTCGCGACCGGCGTTCCGGCGGACGCATTCAATCCTTTCAATCCGTTTGAACAAATCATTTCCGGTAACACCCGGGCGCGCCTCGCCGAGTTCGGCAATCGTTTGTTCGATAACGAAACTGACGCGTGGCTAAGCACGATTGGCATTAAAGGGGACAAACTCTTCGACGGAACCTGGGGCTACGACGCGGGCTTTCGCTACAGCCAGCTGAAGAACGTTCAGACCGGACAGCAAGTCTCGATCTCGAGATTTAACCGCATCCTGAACGCGGCCGATCCGATCTTTGATCCCAATTCCTCCCAATTCATCGGCACGACGGTTCCCTTCGATCCGTTCGGCGATTTCAAGCGTCCTATCCCTTCAAACGATGCGACGATCGGGTTTGCGCGGGTGCATCCGAAGGATGAAGACACCTCCAAAATCGCGACGCTAGACGCCACCATTTACACAACCTCACTTTTTGAGCTGCCGGCTGGCGGTGTTGGTTTCGCCTTCGGTGGCCAGTTCCGCCGCGAAACCCTCGAGGAGAATCCGGATGAATTAAACATAGCGGGCGATATTGCTGGTAATTCGCCGGTTTTTACAGCCCGCGGGGGAAGAAGGTCCTATTCCTTCTACGCCGAAACGATCGTTCCCGTTTTCAGCGCGAACAATGCCATTCCCGGTTTGCACGCGCTGGAGTTTACGGGCGGAGTGCGCTTTGAAGAATTCTTGAACAACGACAGCAATGTGCTGGTACCGAAGGTCGGGATGCGCTGGCAACCGTTTGACGAGCAGCTGACGCTTCGCTCTACCTGGGGCGAAGGGTACCGCCAGCCGTCGCTCGAAGAACTATTTGGGGCTCCGATTTCGGGTCTGACGGCTTCGCACGATCCCCTGAACGGCGGGGCCTTTGAGCCTGAGACCAATACCCTGATAGTCAGCAATAGGAATCTCCAGCCGGAGGATTCCCGTAATTTCACAGCCGGCGTTGTTTATACCCCGAAGTATGTGCCCGGTCTGACCCTCTCGGTTGACTTCTGGGACATCGAGCGCCTTGGAGTTGTCGCCGCTCCGCTGGCTGACCAGATATTGCAACGCGAACTAACGGGTACGTTGCGGCCTGGAGAACGCGTGGACCGCGTTGAGGGACAAATCGTACGCATCGTCACTCAAAATCAGAACATAGGAAATCAGGAATCCCGCGGTTTTGACTTTGCGCTTCAGTACCAGATCCCAACGCAATGGGGAACATTCACCTCTCTCACGCAAGTCACCTACCTGGATGAATTCCTCTTCCACGGTTTCATCTTCCCAGAGTTCGGGCCATTGGATGGCAATATGGCTGGCAGAACCACCGATCCAGGCCTTTCGAACGAAGCCTGGTACAAGTGGAAAGGCTCGAGCCAGCTGGATTGGACGTGGAACCATTTCGATTTGGTTGGCACGGCGCGTTACATCGACGGTTTCCACGAATTCACGCCGAATTTTCATCAGCACTGGGTCAACTGGACTCTTACCTTCGACGTCCAACTCTCCTATGACCTGACCGGACTTATTCCAGTTGAGACCGCTCCCGTCCCCGGCTATTCAAAGGACGCCAAAGCTGTAGCGCGCGGCAAAGACGGCAAAGCAACAGAAACAGCGGCGGAACAGACCAGCAACTTTGGCCTCTCCCCCTGGCAACGTCTGCTTAAAGGCACGATAATTACAATTGGCTGCAACGATGTTTTTAATACACAACCGCCGAAAGCATTTGGCGAAGGAGGAAACGGTTCCGGGTATCCCGGCTTTACCTACGACGCCACTACGCGGTTCGTTTACGCTCGATTGACCAAGAAGTTCTGACAGTAAAGCAGCAAGGTCCGCCTGTAGCAACCCATCGTTGTAGCTGCCGCCGTCCTCGGCGGCAGACCATCTGCTCGTCGGCAGCATATCCAGTTGCCCCACTGGCACCGGAACGCTCGCGCCCGTTACATTATCGATCATCGTCGCGAAATCGGCAGGGACCGCGGCATAGCCCGAACTATTGCGATTGCAGTGTAGAGCCCGGGATTGCACGTTTCGACCCGTGCGCACCGCCATTGTCTCGGTTATTCTTTTTCTCTCCGGAGGCAGCGCCCTTCTTTTTCAAACTCTCTGGCTCCGCCTGAGCGGATTGGTTTTCGGCAATTCGATTTGGGCTGCCGCACTGATTCTGTCTAGCTTCATGGCGGGCCTGGCGCTCGGAAGTGCTATTGCTGCATCGATAACGCTGCATCAGCTGCGCCCGCTGCGAGTTTATGCGGGATTGGAAGTGGCCGTTGCATTTTTGGGTTGCTCGCTTGTGTTCGGGCTTCCGCTGCTCGGAGAGTGGATGCGTCCTGTTTTTCAAGCGCTTTGGAATCATCAGGAGCTCTTAAACGTTTTGCGCTTTTCGATGTCGTTTCTGATTCTGCTAATCCCGACAACGGCTATGGGATTAACCCTTCCCCTCTTGGTGGAAGATCCGCTTCTAAAATGCGGGGAATTCGGCCGTAGCATCGGTATTCTCTACGGATTTAACACGTTGGGCGCAGTGGCCGGCGCCTTGGCAGGGGAAACTT
>QHNU01000080.1 GCA_003218525.1 Verrucomicrobiota bacterium | reverse complement strand
AAGTTAGGATGATACGCGAAGGGCTCTTTCAATCGTTCTTCGCGAATCACTCCGGAGAACCGATCGCACCGACTTCTCTTCAGCCCGCAGTGCATCGGTAAACTGCCAGTGCCTTCTTCGAAGTTCGACTCCTCCCGGTGCGTTCAGGACGAAGGCAAAGAAGGAAAAACTTTACAGTAGCTCGAGTTCTTGACAGAATCGCGGAAGCGCTAAGTTCGTTAGGCGTCTCCAGCAAAGCACCTTGCCCTCTTCCCGCTCTAGATTGCCCACAGGGGCGAAACCGTAGAGCCGATTACGTTCTTTACCGACTTCAATCTCAAATTTCGCGGATGCACCGGCTCCTTTCTCGCGTCGGTGGCTATCGCTCTGCTTTTGGGGGCGGCGACCGCGCGGGCTACTACCCTTATTGTTACCAATCCAGGCGATAGCGGCGTCGGGACGCTGCGGCAGGCGATTCTTAACGCGTCTCCTTCTGGTGGCGATACAATCAATTTTGTTACGGGTCTCCCGACGATCAACCTTGTAAGCGGAGAGTTGTTGATTGACAAGAACGTGACCATTAACGGCCCCGGCGCCAATCTGTTAACTGTGCAGTGCGGAGCCGCGGCGGGTTTCCGTATCTTCCACATCGATTCCGCCAGCATCACTGCCACGATCTCCGGTTTGACGATTGCCAACGGAACCGTTTTTGACAACGGTGGCGGCATTTTCAATTCCGGCACCCTAGCCATCATTAGCTGTTCTATTGCCGACAATAGGGCAGACACTTTGATGAGTGCCGGGGACGGTGGCGGTATTTACAACGCGGGCGTGCTAACAATCGCAAGCAGTACCATTTCTGGCAACGGCGCAGGCGATGGAGGAGGGATTTCCAATACGGGCTCGCTGACTGTAACCAACAGCACTATTTGCTCTAACTCCGCTTTTCCCAACGTCGGCGGTGGCATTTTTAACTCTGGCACACTTACCATCGCAAGCAGCACTATCGCCGGCAATTTAGCCGGTACAAGTGGCGGCGGCATTGGCAACAACGGGACCGTCATATCGAGAAACAACATTATTGCGGACAACTTAGCTTCATGCATTCGCGGATGCAGCCAAGCTGCTGGTGCTGATTTGGCGGGCTCGCTCACGTCGCAAGGTTTTAATCTTGTTGGCAACATCGGGTTCGCCATGATCACATCCGCGCAATCATCAGATCAGCTCGGGATTACTTCGCTTATTGATCCAAAGCTAGGACCTCTGCAAGACAACGCCGGATCTACGTTTACTCGCGCATTACTGCTCAAAAGCCCTGCAATAAACAAGGGCGATCCTAGCGCGCCTCCTACGGACCAGCGCGGCTTTTCTCGTAATGGTGTCCCTGATATTGGTGCTTTTGAATTTGTCGTTGTTCCGACTGTTCTTGGTAACATTTCCACTCGCGGAGTAGCCCAAACTGGCGATAATGTGCTGATTGGTGGTTTTATTATAGGCGGGAATGGTCACAAATCTCTTCTCCTGCGCGCCATTGGCCCAAGTTTGGGTGCTCCTCCGATTGACCTTGCGGGTACGTTGCAAGATCCTACGCTTTCACTTTTCGATTCGGCTGGTACGCTGATAAATGTTAACGACAACTGGGCACAGGCGACAAATGCCCAGTCTATTCCTCCTACTCTGCAACCCACGAACGCTTTGGAGTCGGCTCTTCTCGTTTCACTTGCACCGGGAGCGTACACTGCAATTGTCCGAAGCGCTAACGGCAGCACCGGTATTGCCCTAGTAGAAGCTTACGATATGGATAGTGCGGCGGGAAGTAAGCTGGCCAATGTCTCAACTAGAGGAAACGTAGGAACTGATAATGATGTGCTGATAGGGGGTTTCGTTATGAATGGCCCAAATGGTGGACAAGTGGTAGTGCGCGCTATTGGACCCAGTTTGAGTAATCCCCTTTTCCACATTCTTAATGCGTTACAGGATCCAACATTGGCGCTTTTTGACGGCAACGGGACATCTTTTGCTTCCAACGATAATTGGCGTAGCACGCAGCAAGCGGACATTATCGCTACTGGGCTGCAGCCGGCAAATGACGCCGAATCGGCCATTGTTATGGTTCTCCCGCCTGGCAATTATTCTGCTATTGTCCGTGGAGTAAATGGAACGACAGGAGTAGCACTGGTGGAAGTCTACGGGCTAAACTGAGACGCAATCTTTTCGCTGCCTCGCCGCACCAGACCGGGCAAACGCCTTCAGCCTCGAAAACTCCCAGCCGCCTTGCTTTTCAATGCGGGTTACGCGAGGGTCGGACTTGGATGATTCGCGGGGTCATAGTGTCTGCGAAACGGCAATTTCAGCTAATGAAAATGGCGATTGGCAATGTAACGATGATCAACAGCGCGGTCGCGACGAGAGTGGACGATGATTCGACTTCGTAGAGGCGATAGCGTGGTGCCAATAAAGGTGCGAAGACTGCCGTCGGAATCGCACAAACCAGGATTCCTTCGCGCGCCAGCGGATTCGCAACCCCGAGTACCGTGACTAGTAAAGCCATCAGCAGCGGCTGTGCGATCATTTTAACCAGCGCGTTCCCAATGACCTCGCCGTTCAATTTGATTTTATATGCAGCGATGATCAGTCCAGCCAAAAAAATCGACACTCCCGAAGTGGTCGATCCGATCAACGTCAACATGTTGTCAAACACTTGTGGCACATGCACACCGACAAGCACGATTGCAACGCCGATCAACGGCGCCCAGACCATCGGCTGTTTTAACGTATTCGCTAAACTTTGAAGAATAAGGGAACTCACTGGTCGCACTTCATCAGCCGCGGCGTGCTGGCGATGTATTTCGAGAAGAACGAGCGTGAGTGGAACGATTGTGATCGCGGATAAAGTCGCTGCCAACGCAATGGAGGCCAGACTGGATGCACCGAACAATCCCTGAAAAATCGGCGGACCGAAGAAAGCGACCGATGGAAAACTGGCCAGGTTGGCCTGAAGCGCCGCTTCACCCAGGGAATGATGCAAAACGCGCGTGCTGACAAGCACCATGATTAAGAACAGTCCGACGAAGGCGATAAGCAGCGCAAGCGCATAAGGACCCTGACTCAGCAATTGACTTCGCGCGTTCTTAACCGTTGCAACGAACATCATTGCAGGCAGGGCATAATCCAGCACCAATTCATTCAAACCCGCGACCTGATCAGCATCGAATTTCTTGGCGCGCCCGGCGAAATACCCCAGTCCCAACACAAAAAACACGGGCAGGAGAACGGTGATGGCGGTGACAATCATTGCGCTTGGTGTTCTCCGAATCGTTTTGGGAAATCACATAGTACGCAATTCAATTTCAGATCCCTAAACATCCACCATGTCCGTTCGGTAACGGTCGCTCTCGCTACTATTAAGCACGCGTGCTAGGCGCGGCGCCTGCTTATTTCGCGCTCGGCCGAATCGCCGAACGCGGAACGAGACGGACAATTTTTGTTTACGGATAATGCACGCCAAAACGACTTTTTCCCCCACCACTGCTCTACGGCATCTTCCGCCCTACGTATTTGCCGAGCTTGACCGGCTCAAGAATGATGCGCGCGCGCAAGGAGTGAGGCTGGTCGACTTGGGCATCGGCAGTCCCGATCTGCCAATCTCGCCCGCCATCATAAACGCTCTCACAAAAGCCGCCCGCGAGAAGCAGTCACACGGCTATCCGCCCTTCCGCGGTGTTGCGTGCTACTTGGACTCGATTGGCCGCTTTATGCGATCCCGCTTCGGGGTCACGATCGATCCGCTGCACCAAGCACTCGCGCTGAGTGGCGCCAAGGAAGGGCTTGCCCAAATCGTTATGGCACTTTGTGGACCTGGTGATTTGGCGTTGATTCCCGAGATTTACTACCCCGTCTACGCACGCTCCGTTTGGCTCGTTGGCGCCGAGGTCAGCTGGGTTCCGATGCGTGCAAACAACGGATTCGTACTTGATTTGGACGCGATTCCGGAACAAGACGCGCAA
>QHNU01000031.1 GCA_003218525.1 Verrucomicrobiota bacterium | reverse complement strand
GTTCTAGTAGTGCCGGCCCGAACTCTCCCGCAACTCTATCGATTTTGTTTTTTGATGACGGCTGACGCCGCCAAGGCGCAGGAGGTTTTTCAAGACACGTTGCGAGAAGCGGCATTTCATTCCGCCAACCGAGAGCCGCCGGATCGGTACTGGTTTTTTCGTCAGGCGCGATGGCGTTGTTTGGACGTCACGGCCCAGGGCGTGCAGCCGGAAGTACTCGAAAGCAATTTGGCCGACGTCTCCGAACACGCGCCGGAGCAGATCGCTCAACTCGATCCTGAGCAACTGGCGATCTGGATTTCGGCCGCGCCCGATCCACAACGGAGCGCCCTCGCCCTTTTCTATCTCGATGAATTCAGTTACCGAGAAATTATGTCGATGCTGGAACTGAAACTAGGGGAATTGGCACACGCCATCGCGTTTGGTCGCCGGGAGTTTCAAGCCTGGCTCAACGCGGCCGTGCCTGCACCGGCACAATGAAACGGCTGCCCCGCGGATTGCGAGCCCTGGCCGATTGCGCTCCGATCGACGATGACGCCGCATGTGACCGTCGAATGCGAGCGGAAAAAGATTTTTCGCGGCAGCAAGCGTTCGATCAGGCCATCGCGAAATTGGTGAAATCGACACCGGTCCCAGCGGAAATTGCGGAGTGGTTTGCGAACGAGAAACTTGCTGAGGGCGCCAAACGGAGCTGGAGATCTACCGCTGGTCATCCTGCGATCTTAGCCATCGGTATCGCCCTGGCCGTGATCGCAGTCGTGGTCTGGATCAAATTTGATGAGCAGATGCATACCTTTCCGGGAGCTCCTATCGCCAAGAAACTGTTGACTGTCGCGAGCACAACACGCCTGTCGCAATTCGAACCGGTCAAAGCGGACGCAGGCACGCTGACCGATTTATTTGTCATGAAATACCGGCTCGAACATTACGACGTGCCTCCGGAATTTTCGCAATTGCAGGCAGTCGGCGTGCGCGTGTTTGATGATGACGAAGCAGGGCGAGTCGCCCAAATCGGCGTCGCGGAAAAACGGATGCAGCTTTTCTTATTTCCGGCCCGCCGTGACTCGAAAACCGGGCAACCGGAAGAATTTCAGGGCTGGCGATTCTTGGAGCAGGAAGGGTGGACAGCCGCAGTGCGGGCCCGTCAGGGGGTCCTCTTCATGGCGACAGTACGGGGACCGAAGAAAGATTTGGCGGCGTATTTGCCAAAGGAATGATGCGTTGACAGGTGCCATGCGCCGCGAAAGCTTGCCAGCCGCCGCAGGGTAGCTCAGCAGCCTGGTCCGAAAGATTTCGGAGTAGAGCAGCCCCGAAGCACTCGGGGGTTTGGTCTACGTTGGAAGCGACTCAAAAACGCGGTAAAAAGTATTAACGCCAGGGTAGCTCAGCGGTAGAGCAGGGGACTCATAAGCCCTTGGTCGGGAGTTCAATTCTCCCCCCTGGCATGAGTGATCATGCCTTGGGTATATGTTCTGAAAGGATCATCTGGTCGCCACTACATTGGCTCGGCTGTGGATTTGGATGCCCGTTTCGCACAACATCTCCGAGGCCACACTGCGACAACCAAGCGCTTAGGAAACCGTGTGGAAATTGTCGCGAAGAAGGAAGTGCCGACACTCGGAGAAGCGCGGAGGCTTGAACGATATTTGAAACGGAAGAAAAATGGTCGAGAGTTTCTCCCCCCTGGCTGCTTTTCTATTTGGCGCTTAGCATTGAGCCTTGAGCAGTCCTCAATGTATAACCATTTCGGGCCGTATGTCCGAACCTAAGCCGGATCGTCCTCTCGAGATCGCGCACGTTTTGTTTATAGACATCGTGGGTTCCGCGAGATTGTTGACCAACGAACAGAGCGAGGTGTTGCGGGATCTGAACCAAATCGTCCGAGCTACTGAGCAGTTTCGTGCCGCCGAAACAGTCGGAAAACTGATCCGGCTACCGACAGGCGACGGAATGGCGCTCGCTTTTTTTACCAGTCCCGAAGCGCCGGTTCGATGTGCGATGGAAATTAGCAAAGCCTTGCGGAACAATCCGAAACTGCCTTTACGCATGGGTGTCCACAGTGGGCCGGTCGATCCGGTTCTCGATGTGAATGAACGGTCGAACGTGGCGGGCGCGGGAATAACGATGGCGCAGCGCGTGATGGATTGTGGCGATGCCGGTCACATTCTGTTGTCAAGGAGGATTGCAGACGACCTCGCGCAATACAGCAAATGGCAGCCGCATTTGCACGAGCTTGGCGAGTGCGAAGTAAAGCACGGCGCGAAGGTCAGCCTAGTTAACTTTTACACTGAGGAGGTGGGAAATGCCGCGCTCCCGAAGAAGCTCAAAGAGGAAAAGCAGGCGACCGCCGCTGCGTCTCGCACCAAGTCAAAGCCGACACTGATTGCTGGCGCGCTCTTTGTGGTAATCGCGTTGCCGCTTGGGTTTTGGTTCTTTTCTCGTGACGGAGCGCAAAGATCGACAAAGCCCGGTGCAACTGCTCTAACCTCGATTGCCCAGAAAAAAATCGCCGTACTCCCTTTCAAACCTTTGGTGCCGGACGATCGAGACCAAGTGTTGGAACTCGGAATGGCGGATAGCTTGATTGCTAAGCTGAGCAACATCCGGGAGATGGTCGTGCGCTCGCTGAATTCGGTGCGCAAATATGACGGTTTGGAACAAGATCCTTTGGCCGCCGGACGCGAGCTGGAGGTCAACTCCGTCCTCGAAGGCAATGTCCAGAAGTCCGGCGATCGCATCCGGGTTACCGCCCGCTTGATTAGTGTCGAGGACGGATCCTCGCTCTGGGCGAACACGTTCGATGAAAAATTTACGGATGTCTTTGCTGTGCAGGACGCGATCTCCCAAAAGGTAGCCGACGCCCTGGCGCTGCGCCTCAGCGGAGAAGAGCAGAAGCGTTTGACGAGACGCTATACCGAGAATCTTGAAGCCTATCAGCTTTATCTAACGGGACGTTATCATCATGCCAGACTTATCCCTCCGGAGGTCAGAAAAAGTATCGAGTTCTTCCAAAAGGCAATCGACCTGGATCCCAACTATGCACTGGCCTACTTCGGTTTGGCAGAAGCGAACCGTTCTCTTGCCATCACATCCGATGTGCCGTCGAAGGATTGCCTTCCCCAAGCCAAGGCGGCCGCGATGAAAGCGATCGAGCTTGATGACTTCCTCGCGGAAGCTCACGCCTCTCTTTCGTTCACTCTCATCTGGTACGATTGGGACTGGGGCGGTGGCGAAAGGGAGGCCAGGCGGGCCGTCGCGCTGAATCCTAATTCTGGAATCGCCCACTACGCTTATGCTCATGTCCTCTCAGATCTTGGACGCCACAACGAAGCTATTATCGAAGGCGCCCGAGCGACGGAGCTGGAGCCGGTCTTTCTACTCTTTAATGCGATAGACGGAATGTTTCTACATCATGCCCGACGGGACAGCGAAGCGAGTGCGCAATTACAAAGGACTCTTGAGATCGATCCGACTTTCTGGATCACGCACCTCATCTTGGGAAAGGTCCTCATAACACAGCGGAGATATTCCGAAGCCATCGCTGAGTTCAGCAAGGCGAGAGAATTATCTCACGGAAACTCGGACACGATCGCATCGATCGGCTACATCGCAGGGTTGACCGGTGATGTGGCGAAAGCCCGCGGCGTGGTGGAGGAAATGAAAGGCCTATCGAACCAGCATTATGTTCCTCCCACAACGGTCGCTTTGATTTATAACGGTCTAGGTGAACAAAACGAAGCCTTGTCGTACCTGGAGAAGGCTTATGAGGAGCGAGATGTGCGGCTAACACTTCTGAAAGTTGACCCGAATTGGGATTCGTTTCGCTCCAATCCACGTTTTATCGCGCTCCTGAAGCGCATCGGTCTGGAGTAGGCAGCGCCCATCGTAAGCCGCTTACGATGCCAGCCCTTCGGCATTCGATGTTCGATGTTAAGTGCCGTTTATCCCGAACTCCGATGATGTTATGACGGCTCAGGATCTCCTCCAAAAGCTTTTCCGTGGCGGAAATGATTATCGGCTCACCCGCTTCGTCATTCTCCGGTTGCTGGGCTTTGTCTACGCGGTCGCCTTTCTCGTGGCAGCCCAGCAATTGGTGCCGTTGGTGGGCGAGCACGGGTTAACACCGGCCAGGAATTTTCTGGTGGCGATTGAATCGCAGCTGGGCTCTCGCGGGGCCGGCGCAATGCAGATGCCAACGCTGTTTTGGTTCGGCATTTCGGATCAAGCTCTCTCCATCTCTGCCTGGATTGGTTTCGCTTTGTCTCTCGTCGTCCTCTCGGGTTACGCGAACGCACTTATCCTCGCCGTTTTGTGGATCATTTACATGTCGCTCGTTCATGTCGGCCAGATTTGGTACGGCTATGGATGGGAAACCCAGCTCCTCGAAACCGGATTCTTGTCGATCTTCCTCTGCCCGCTGCTCGATCTCCGCCCCTTCCCGAAGCGTCCGCCGCCTCTTCTCGTGATCTGGCTTTTTCGCTGGCTCGGTTTTCGGATCATGATCGGAGCCGGCCTAATTAAGCTGCGGGGCGACGCGTGTTGGCGTGATCTGACCTGCCTTTACTATCATTACGAGACCCAGCCGATCCCCAATGCAATTAGTCGCTACCTGCATTTCGCGCCGCATTGGTTTCATAAATTCGGAACCGCTTGGAACCATTTCATAGAATTGGTTGTGCCGTCGTTTTCTTTCGGTCCGCGTCACGTCCGTCACATCGCCGGTCTCTTGCTCGTGAGTTTTCAGGTCGTTCTTATTGTCAGCGGCAATCTTTCTTTTCTGAACTACGTGACCATCATTCCGTTCCTGGCCTGCT
>QHNU01000030.1 GCA_003218525.1 Verrucomicrobiota bacterium | reverse complement strand
AATTGCTGCCGCGCCTTTCCATCTTTGGGCGCCTGATGCTTACCAGGGCGCACCCGTTCCGAGCGCTGCCTTCATCGCCTCGGCCTCGAAGGTCGCGTCGTTCGTCGTACTTGGAAAAATCGTGCTCATCGGCTTCGGTCCGGATGCTGGAAGCGCCGCATGGCACGGCCTGATCGCTGGTTGGGCGCCGGTGCTGGCGATGCTCGCCGCCCTCTCGATCCTGGTCGGCAATCTGGTCGCGCTTGTTCAGAAAAACGTTCGGCGCCTACTTGCCTACTCCGCGGTTGCGCACGCTGGTTACACTTTACTTGGACTTGTTGCGGGTGGCCGTGATGGATTTTCCGCGACGTTGTTCTACACGACTATTTATGCGTTCACTCTCGTCGGCGCCTTTGGCGTGGTCGCCATCGTGCGACATGAAACCGGTGGCGATGATTTACAGAATTTCGCTGGGCTGCGGACCCGATCACCGCTGCTCGCCGGGTGCATGGCTGTTTTCATGTTATCTCTGGCCGGTTTGCCGCCGCTGGCCGGGTTCTTCGGCAAATTCTATTTGTTCAGCGTCGCGTTGCGTGCCGGCGATAACCAAGGACTGGTCTGGCTTGTCGCGATCGCGCTCTTCGGCAGCTTCATCTCGCTCTATTACTACTTGGTTGTGCTGAAGGTGATTTTTGTGGAGCCCGCTCTGAGCGAAGTCGAACGGAATCAGACCTCGGCGTATCTCGAAATCCCGCCGCCGCCGGCTGATTTTTTGCAAAAGATCTCGCTCTCCGTTCTCGCAATAATAGTTCTCTTGCTGGGTGTAATCCCTGCACCATTTGTAGCACGACTTATCGCTTCGGTGCCGTGAATAAGAGACAAACGCACATACTGGAGCGTCGCTGCCTCAGGGGGAAGAATAGGCGATGTTCTGACCAAGCTGGTGCCTTGAGGCTGTAGCATCCGCTGTCTCAGCGGCCCAGCGGAAGAGTAGGCGAATTGTTCCGCAACCTTTTGTCATGTCGAGCGAATCCGAGACATCTCACAATATTTTTTTGCTCGTAGGAATAATGAGAGATTCCTCGGCTACGCTCGGAATGACAGAACGGTGCTGGTTCGCGTGAAGGGTCTTGGCTTTGGCTTAACTTCCCGGTGTGACAAATCCAATCGCGCCACAGATTCCGCGGTCCGGCTCCGTCGTCACAGCGACACGTCCTGATCCTGCGGTCAATTCGAATGCAACGCGCAGCGCATTAATCCAAGCCGCCCAAAATCTCCAGCGGGCGGTGAGCCAGCTCAAATTCGCGCCGCCGGTTACACACATTTATGACCCGCTCGATTACGCCTGGGCCGCGCACGAAGCCTATCTGCGGCGTTATGCCAACAGTCCCAAACCGGTGATCTTTCTCGGGATGAATCCCGGTCCGTTTGGCATGGTCCAGACCGGAATCCCGTTCGGACAAGTCGCTGCTGTGCGCGATTGGCTCGGAATTGAAGCCGCAATTGATTACCCGGCCAATCAGCATCCCAAGCGGCTCGTAACCGGATTCGCCTGCTGCCGAAGCGAAATCAGCGGTGAACGATTATGGGGACTCTTCGCCGAACGATTCGGCTCGGCCGAAAATTTTTTCGAGGAACACCTGGTCATGAACTATTGCCCGCTCGCTTTTGTGGAGAGCAGCGGGCGTAACCGCACCCCCGACAAACTCCCAGCGTCAGAGCGCAGCGCGCTGTTCGCGGCTTGCGACCAACACTTGCGCGATGTCGTCCGAATCCTTCAACCCCAATGGCTCGTTGCAGTTGGCGATTTTGCCTTTAAACGCGCCGAGCAGATTCTTGCCGGTGGACAGATTCGCCTCGGCCGGATTTTGCACCCCAGTCCGGCCAGCCCGGCAGCAAATCGCGATTGGGCTCGTCTCGCCACAATCCAACTGCGCGAACTCGGAATTTGGGAGTGACCACTGCTTCCTTTCCGGGTTCCGCTTTCCGTTTTCGGTTTTTGCTTCGCCCCAAGCTTCTTCCGCTTGACGCCCCCGACCGGTCTCGGAAAGAATCGCGTCTATGAAGACTCTGTCCAGTTCGCTGATTGCCGTTGTGACCGCCACCCTGGTGGCGTTGCCGTCGTTTGCACAGACCTCGGAAACATCGCCCAGTCCTACTCCGAGTCCGACGATTACTTTATCACCGTCAGGTCTTACCAGCCCGAGCATGGCGTTGAGCCCAGGCGTGACCTCGAGCCCGGGCACCAGTCAAGCGACAGCGGCTGGTCAGCCCAACGAAGCCGAGATGATGAAGCAGATGATGGAGCTGTCGAAGCTCAACGAAAATCACAAGCTGCTCAAAGATTTGGCCGGCACCTGGTCTTACAATGTCACGATGTGGATGGCCCCGAACGCGCCGCCGACGAAATCATCCGGCACTGCTGTGACCAAGCCAATAATGGAAGGGCGCTTTTCCGTCACCGACGTAAGTGGCCACATGAAAATGCCAGGTCCGGACGGCAAACCGAAGGATTTTACCTTCAAAGGCATGGGGATGGACGGCTATGACAACGTGAAAAAGAAATTCGTCGGCAGCTGGGGCGATAATATGGGCACTGGCATCATGCTGTCGGAAGGCGATTACGATTCCGCCACGAAAACCTTCACCTATCACTCTGAATACGAGGCCATTCCCGGAATGAAAACCAAAATCCGGGAAACGGTAAAGATCGCCGATAAAGATCATCATACCTTCGAGTGGTACGAGGACCGTGGCGGCCAGGAAGTAAAGACGATGGAGATCAACTACACGCGCAAAAAGTAGAGCGTGTAGTTGTCATCCTGAGCGAAAAATTTCAGGACCGCCGCCCGCCTTGAAATAACGATGGCTGCGCTCGAGGCAGTCATGGGACAACTGTATCTTACTGTCCTGGTGGCGCGGTTGGTCGGACTCGACATCGTGCATGGGAGCGGTTTACGCTCCGGCGATGAAAATTGACCATCCGGCGCTGCGGCTCCGCTTCCGACTTTTGAGTGGGGTCTTCTTAATGCCCCGATGACGAGCCGATTACACCCTGGCCGAGAAGTGATCCGGTACCAACCAGCCTAGTTGGATTGCTGCCGACTGGAGTCTGGCCGAGCAAGGTTGGGACAGCGCCCGTTAACGTCGTCGGCAAGATACTGCCAGTTGAAGGGACGTTGACTGCAGCGCTCACGCTGCCAACCGCGGCGCTGACGTTGACCGCGCCGGTTGGCGCGACCGCCACACTCGCACCGGCGTTAACGGCGGCTGGAGTGATCGTTATTGTTCCGCTGGAACTCGGCGCGGCGTTGCTCAGGAGCGAGAGCAGTTGGGTGCTGCTCGAGATCGAAACTGCAGTTCCCGAGCCGAGAAGATTGTTTACCGCAGTCGTCCCGGTCGTGGAAACGTTTGTCGCAACAGACCCCAATGTCTGAAGTGGGGCGCCACCTTTTAAGCCAGCAACGGAACCGCCGTTGAGACTCGCACCCAAAAGGCCGACTCCGCCGACAGTTTTCGCCAGTTGATCGTTTGAAGCCAAAACCACCTTCGTCCCATGACCCATGACCAGGTTTGTCGGAACGAGAGTTCCTTTTGCCACCTCTTTGGCCTGGTCGCTAATCGCCGTCTGAATGAGCGCCATGCTGGGCAAAATATTGCTGCCCGGAAAGTTTACCAAGGTCGATGTCCTGACGATCTCTGCCAGATCAACGTCAATCGGGTTCGGAATTTTTTTCGCGTCCGGTCGCATAATCACCATTTTTCCTGGATGCAAAACCACTGAATCACCAAAGGATCCGTTTCGCGATAAGCGCAAGCTGCCTTCGAGCACGAGAACCTTGATGTATTGCCCAGGGCTATACTCGATCATGATCGTGGTGCCGGTGATGGCCGCAGTGACCGCCGCCGTGTGAATCTTGGCGCCGCCCAATCCCTTTGGCACTTGCAGAAGCATCGATCCTTTCTCCAATGTCATGTCCCGCGTGCCCGTCTTGAAACTGAAGAACGTCTCCGCACCGATGCGGGTCAGGGTGCTATCCTGAAAAAGCAACTCCGATCGCGATTTGGCCCCTGTTTGGAGGCCCAGATCATCTTTAATGACATCGCGCACCATGGCGGGATGAGCTCCCTTTGCAGGGTCAATCACGCTAACCCGGTTGATGATCTTGGTGACTTCGGCCGATGTCAGAGGGCCGGCGATGGATTGGTGAGTTGAAAAGACGGAATAGAACCCGACAACGGCGAGAGCAAACTTGATCCTCAGCATAAACCCTTAGCGACTTGTTGTCATAATTACCATAATTACAATATAGACGTCAACGGAAAGTTTTGGCCGCCGCTGGTGGCCCCAAATCCCCCTCGTTTAAAGCG
>QHNU01000060.1:456-20296 GCA_003218525.1 Verrucomicrobiota bacterium | reverse complement strand
TGCACGCCGCGATGTACCGAGGCCGTCTCTGGATCAACGTGCTGGCGCGTCTCGCCGTGATATCGCCCGACATCGGTTCCCCGCTTTTTGAAATTGCGCGATTTCATCCGGCGCTACTGCGACTGTTGACGCGGAAGATTGTGAACCTGTAGCGGTGCTCTCCGAGCGCCGGAACGATATTCGACCGTGGAGACCGCCGCTACGTCAGAGAATATTCAGCATCCGACAGGCTTTAACTGTGTTGGCCATCAACATCGCGATCGTCATTGGTCCGACACCGCCCGGAACTGGCGTAATCGCGCCGGCTTTCTTTACGACGCTGTCAAAATCGACATCGCCGACCAGCCGATAGCCACGCTCGCTGCCGGCATCATCCACGCGATTGATCCCAACATCGATCACGACCGCGCCTTCGCGCACCTGGTCCGCTTTTACAAAGTGCGGTTGCCCGATGGCTGCGATGATTACGTCTGCGCGACGGCAAACCTCCCCGATATTTCGGGTTCGGGAATGGACAACTGTTACCGTGGCATCGACCCCTTTTTGCATGAGTAGAAGCGCCATGGGTTTGCCCACGATCATGCTGCGGCCGAGAACAACGATATTCGCGCCGGAGAGCGACACATTGGTTTCGCGCAACAGACGCAAACAGCCGAGGGGGGTGCACGGAACAAAACCGGAATTATCGCCCATGGCCAGCTTCGCTACGTTGAGTGGATGGAATCCATCGACATCTTTGCGCGGATCGAGCGCACGAATGATTGCGACTTCGTCGATGTGCGGCGGGGGCGGCGATTGCACGAGGACGCCGTGAACCGCTGGGTCGTGATTCAATTTATCCACCCGGGCCAGTAATTCCTCTTGCTTGGTCGTTGCTGGCAATTCGAGTTTTACCGAATGTAGGCCGAGTTCGCGGCACATTTTGTCCTTGGCCCGCACGTAGGCCCGGGAAGCGGGATTATCGCCGACCAGAACGACCGCGAGCCCCGGCGTTAATCCACGCGACTTCAGGTCGGCGATTTCACCGCGCAACTCCGTGTACACTTTTTCGGCAATTGCGCGGCCGTCGATGATCGTCCTCATCGCGCGAAAATATCAGGGCATTTCGACCAACGCCATCATCGCTGATTTCAATCGTTCGCGTTCGCGCTCAAATTCTTCTTCGGTTGAAGTGGGCAAGACTTCATGGCGCTCACCCAGAATGAAACGCACCTCCGCAAATGGCCGCGGCAGGACGAATTGATCCCAGCTCCTGAGCCGCCAGCAACTCGAGTACTCAAAATTCAACGGCACGACGCGGGCACCGGTTTTTTGAGCGAGCAGAATGATTCCGCCGCCGGGCCGATAAACGGGCCCGCGAGGACCATCCGGCGTTATCACCACGTCCTGGCCTGCGGCAATCACATCGGCCAACTGCAACATCGCGCTCGCGCCTTTGCGCGAGCTCGAGCCGCGCACCACCTCAAAACCAAATCGCCGCACCAATTTGGCCAGCCACCCGCCATCACGACTTGCGCTGATCAAGGCGGCGCCCTTCCGCTGCGGAACGAAGCGGCGAATCGCGAACGGCAGCAGCAATAGACGATTATGCCACAGAGCGCCGATCAATCGCTCCGAAAGCACAAGCTCGCGAATTTTTCCGCGATCCTCGATCCGGAAGCGAATGGTGCGCGCCCAAACTTGCAAAAGGCGAAAACCGAAAGCAACCAGCGCGCGCGCAGCGAAACTTTCCGGATCCAGCTTCAACGTCGCGATGGCCTTGCCGTTTCACTTTGCCAGCGAAAGGCGCGCGGATTGGGCAAACCGAGCTGATCAAGGATGCGCCAAACAACGGTATCGACGACGTCGTTTACACTTTTCGGATTGCTATAGAACGAAGGGATGGCCGGAAGGACGACCGCTCCCGCTTCGAGTAAAGCGACGATATTCCGGGCCTGAATCAGATTCCAAGGCGTTTCACGTGGCACAACAATCAGTTTGCGTCGCTCCTTTAAAAAAACGTCAGCCGCACGTAGCAGCGCACTTTCGCCCGAACCGGTGGCGATGCGCCCGAGGGTCGACATCGAGCACGGCACAATAACCATGCCATCAAATCGCGCCGAGCCGCTGACAAACGGCACATTGAGATCATTTTCGGCATGCTGCCGTACGGCTTGCGGAATTCGGAAAGACATTACTTCCTGCCCTGCCACCTCTCGGGCGTGAGCGCTCATGACCAGATGAACTTCATGGGCCGCGGCATCGATCTGCTCGAGCAGACGCTGCAGATAAATTGTGCCGCTGGCGCCCGTCGCGCCGATGACAAATTTCATAGATAACCGCCGGCCGCTAGTTTCCGCGTGAGATCGGCATGGCGTCCACGCAATTCGGCATAGAGCGTGGCATTTTCCTTGCGCGGTTCAGCGCGTGTTTTCCGGTCAATTTTTACAGCCGATTTCACGATTTTTTCCAGTGAAAGCGGACTCCCTTTTACCTGGCAAAAAGTCCAGGCCGCGTGAATCGCCGTTCCCAATGCCCCGCCTTCCCATGTTTTTAAGCCGGTCACAGGCATGCCAAAGACGTCCGCAACAATTTGCCGCGCAATCGGACTTTTACCGCCTCCACCCGTGATACGAAGCTCGTCGGCACTCAGACCAAGATCACGAAGTCGTTTCAATCCGCGGGCCAAACCGATGATGATTCCTTCGATGACGGCGCGCCCGACGTCGCGGCGATTGGTATTTTCCAAATTCAAGCCATGCAAGACTCCGGACGCGTGCGGCAAATCGGGCAGCCGTTCGCCTTGGAGATAAGGGAGGAATGTGATCCCGGCAGCGCCCGGGCTGCTTTCCGCGACATTTTTTTCCAAGGCCTTCATATCCCAATCGAATAATTTGCGGAGTCGCTCGGCGACGTTGGCCACATTCATTGTGCAGGCAAGTGGCAGCCAATGATCGGTGCTATCGCAAAAAGCGGAAATCTCCCCGCGCGGGTCGATTACGGGCGTTTCCGCAAAACCGTAGATGGTACCGGAGGCGCCGAGACTCAACGTCAGGCAATCTGGGCGAATATTTCCCGTTCCAATCGCGCCCATCATATTATCGCCGCCCCCTGCGCTGACCAAAGCATCGCCAATGCCCCATCGCTCACCAAGTTTTGCACGCAATAAGCCCGCCGGTCGAGTGGAGGAGCGCAAGGGTGGAAGTTTTGCGAGCAGACTCGAATCTATAAATTGCGCAAGCGGCTCACACCACGTGCGTGTTCGTACGTCAAGCAGCCCCGTGCCAGAGGCATCACCGTATTCCATCTGACGTTCGCCCGTTAGCCAGAAATTCATAAAATCATGCGGTAATAGAACGGTGCGGGTGTGCTCAAAAGCCTCGGGCTCGTTTTCTTTCAGCCATAAAAGTTTTGGCGCGGTATATCCGCTCACCATGGCATTGCCGGTTCGGCGAATCAGCTCCTCGGCATTGCCAAATGCGCGATTCAGTCTTTCGGCCTGCTCCGCTGTGGAGGTGTCGCACCACAATTTGGCTGGACGCAGCGGTTGATTTTGATCGTCGAGGACGACCAGTCCATGTTGCTGCGCGCTTACGCCGATGGCGACAATCTCTCTCCGGCGCTCGCCAAGCTTCTCCAGACAAGCACCGAGCACGCTCTCTGCTACTTTAATCCATATGCGCGGATCTTGTTCGACGTGCCCGTGCGGCAAGCCTTCGACAAAGGGTTGCGGGGCACCGGCGCTGGCCAGTACCTTTCCCGATTCGGCATCGAGAATGAGCGCTTTACAAGCTGTCGTGCCACTGTCGATTCCGACGCAAAGCATCCGCGAATTTGAATTCGAGGCGCGCTCACGGCAATAAGTTTAGCAATGATCAAGAAGTTGCTTCATACGCGCTATCGGGTGACTGATCTCGACAAGACGGTCGCATTCTACAAAGACGTGCTCGGTTTGCAGGAGATCCGGCGGCATCTTTCCGGCCGGGGCTCCCAGTTGGTCTTCTTCAAGGCTCCGGGCAGTGACGAGGAAATTGAGATTTGCAAATACGATGCAAGCGGTCCGGTCGTGGTTGGTCCGGACCTGACTCATTTGGCCTTTGAGGTGGATGACTTGGACGCATTCGCAAAACAGAGTGCGGCCAAGGGATATCCACTCTCCGATGGACCGCATCCGAACAGTGATGGCGGCGCCATTGCATTCATCGATGCGCCCGAAGGTTACGAGATTGAGCTGATCCAGCGTGGTGACAAAAGGCGTTGACGCTTCGTCCGCCGCGGTTGCACAAACATGAAAGTTACCAGTAATTCATCGCCGATGAAGCGCCGGCTTCGGTGGATCATTTTCGTGTTGTGCGGGTCGCTCTGCGTGTGTCAGGCGCAGTCAACGCCATCGAACGATGATCAGACAGACGCGGTTGTGCGACCGACCGGCGTCCACAAACGCAAACACACAACCACGAAAGGTTCGCGAGCGCATAAGCGCGCCGCAGACAGCTCTGATGAGGATAAGACTCCCGAGCCGGCGTTAGCCCCTGCAGTTCCGACGCAGCCATCAGATCCAAACCGAGTCCCGAACACGCGCGCAAATTCGGTAATGGTGGTGGACGCGCGGACAGGTCAGATTTTGTACGAAAAAAACGCCGACCAACCGCGGCCCGCTGCGAGCACTCAAAAATTGCTGACTGCTCTGGTTGTCGCCGACACTGGTTATCTCGATCGGCAAGTCGCGGTCGAACCAATCGATACCTTGGCCGAACCGGTGAAGCTAAACATTCGGCCCGGCGAAACATATCAGCGCATCGATTTACTGAGAGCACTGCTGGTCAAGAGCCCGAACGACGTGGCACGTTGTCTCGCGCGGGACAACGCCGGCAGCGTAGACGCCTTCGCGGAAAAAATGAACGCGAAGGCCCAACAGCTCGGCGCCACTCATTCGCATTTCCTCAATCCCAACGGTTTGCCGATTCCCGGGCAATATTCCACCGCCCGCGATCTCGCTATTATTGCCCGGGCCGCCTACGCTAATCCGACGATCCGCTCGATTGTCTGTCTTCCGCAGCTGGTCTTCCGCTACGCGAGCGGCCGGACGCGCGAGCTGGAAAACACGAACAAGGTTTTAAAACGCTTGCCTTACTGCAACGGAATGAAAACGGGCTATACCGAAGCCGCCGGACATTGCCTCATCGCGAGCGGCTCCCGCCCGGGTCGGGATGTCATCGTCGTCGTTCTCGGCGATACCAAGTCCGGCGTTTGGGCTGATGCCGCATCCCTCCTTTCCTGGGGACTTTGGCTCTGACGATTGCAGCGAAGGCGATGCACGAACCGTTCCGCGACGAGCTGAAGCAGCTCCGCGCGCGATCGCTGCTGCGTCAGTTGCGCGAGATCGGGTCGGCTCAGGGGCCAAGTATCGATCTTGTCGGCGAACATCTGGTCAACTTCGCTTCAAACGATTATCTCGGCCTGGCCGCAGACGAGCGGTTGCGCGAGGCAGCGAAGCACGCGCTCGACGGATTCGGTGTAGGTGCAGGCGCATCGCGTTTGCTCTCCGGAACGCAATCGCCTCATGTACAACTGGAGAGCGCAATTGCGAAATGGAAGCGCGTGCCGGCGGCGCTCACCTTCACCAGCGGTTACGCGGCTGCCGTTGGAACGCTCAGTGCGATTGCGGGAAAACGCGATATCATTCTCCTCGACAAATTGGTCCATGCTTCCCTGATCGATGGTGCGCGACTCAGCGGCGCTACGATGCGGGTTTTTCCCCATAATCACCTCGGGAAATTGGAAAGCCATCTGGAATGGGCTCGCCGCGAATGCCCGGAAGGACGCGTGATTGTTGTGACCGAGTCCATTTTCTCCATGGATGGAGACCGCGCCCCATTGCGTGAGATGGTTGAGCTAAAATCTCGTTTCAACGCCCTACTCTTTCTCGATGAAGCGCATGCCGTGGGGATCATGGGTGAGCACGGACGCGGCCTCGCCGCCGAGCAAGAAACCATACCTGAACGGGATCTGCCTAACTCTCCGCCGTCTTTCGCGGAAAAAATTAAAACACGTCTGTCGCGTCAACCCAGCCAGCAGCTGAGATCGACTGCGGCCAGGACTGAAGCAAAACCATTAGGCGATCAGATCGATATCCAGTTGGGAACCTTGAGCAAAGCGCTCGGGTGTTCGGGCGGCTACATCTGCGGTTCGACAACGTTGGTCGAGTGGCTGATTAATCGCGCCCGCGCTTTTATCTATTCAACGGCGCCGCCCCCTGTAATCGTCGCCGCCGCAACCGCCGCGATCGAATTCCTGCAATCGCCGGAGGGCGAAGAACGCCGGCGCATTTTATGGAGAAATATCGCACTCCTGCACCAGTTGCTCGCCCCTGACAAAGCGCCGGCCAGCGCGATTTTTCCTTTGATTATTGGGGATGAACAACAGGCGCTCAATCTCGCCCATTCGCTTCGAAAAGCGGGTTTTTTTGTTCCGGCGATCCGCTATCCAACTGTCGCTCGCGGCAGCGCGCGTTTGCGCATCACCGTAACAGCAGCCCACACGGACAACCAAATCCGCGCGTTTGCGGCAGCGATCCAGAGAGTGCGTCCTGAAATGTTATCAGAGCAGCTCACCCGGTAGCGGCTTTCGACGGGAGAAAACGAGCCAGAATCGGACCGAGCTTTTCGACCGTTGTCTCCGGCCAAAGTTTTTTGTCGGTCACGATCGCACTGTCTAATGCGCGATGCTCCGGCCAGTCTGGGTTCGTCGGAATCTTGGGGATTACGAGCGCGAGGATCTTTTTCGCCATTTCAGCATTGGCGACCAAGTGTCCGAATACGGCCTCGGCTGTGACAGGCTCCTCTTCCACTTTCCAGCAATCGTAATCGGTAATCATCGCCATCGTTGCGAGGGCGATTTCAGCTTCCCGGGCGAGCTTCGCTTCGGGCAAATTGGTCATGCCGATGACATCGAAACCGCTCCGTCGATTGAATTCGGATTCCGCGCGCGTAGAAAACGCGGGCCCGTCCATGTTCACGTAGGTTCCGCCATTGTGGACGGTGACGCCGTTTGCCTGCGCTGCTTCGGCCAACAATTGCCGCAAGTTGATCGAAACCGGGTCGGCAAACGAAATATGCGCGGCAATCCCATCTCCGAAAAATGTGTGGGTGGTGCGCTGACTCGTGCGATCGAAAAATTGCGATGGCAACAACACATCTCGCGGGGCGTATTTTTCCTGCAAACTACCCACGGCCGTCACGCAAATAATCCAGCGGACGTTGAGCGAACGCAGTGCCCAGATATTGGCCCGATGATTTAACTCGTGCGGCAAAATGCGGTGACCCCGCCCATGCCGCGGCAAAAAATAAACGCGCCGGCCGGCTATGGTGCCGCCGATGAGCGCGTCTGAGGGCGGCCCGAACGGGGTCTCGACCCGATGTTCCGTCACGTCGGCAAACCCTTCGATGTGATAAAGGCCGCTGCCGCCGATAATTCCAATCGCGGGTCCGCTCATAAGAGCACGATTGAAACGAAGGCGCTGCAAGAATGGAAAGCGAAATGTCGCAACTTCGTTTCAAAGCACGTGCTGACTGTTTCCTCATTGGGACGGAAGCCCGCCGCTTTTCTCATTCCAAGCGCCTTTGTCATTCCGAGCGGAGTCGAGGAATCTCTGACTATTTCTCTAAGCCAAAAATATTGTGAGATGTCTCGGTCCGAGCCGGACTGGCACATTCGCTCGATCCGCCACAGGACGGATTCGCCGCGGCGAACATGACCACAGGCCCGAGGAAATTCGTTCCCGCTCGATCCGCCACGCTGCCCTGAGCGCTGGTCGTAGCGCGAGGGCGCGTGCTGTGTATCGTTCGCGATTCCATGCCGAAGTTTTTTATCAAGACCTACGGTTGCCAGATGAATGAGCGCGACTCCGAGCAGGTCGCCCATTCGCTCATCGCCCGCGGTTATGAGCGCGTAGGCTGTGAATCAGATGCCGATGTAGTTCTGCTGAATACCTGCAGCGTACGCGACATGGCTGATCAGAAAGCGCTCGGGAAAATGGGAATGCTCGGTCGAACGGCGAAAGAGCGGCCCGATATTGTTTTCGGTTTTCTCGGTTGCATGGCCCAGGCCCGGGGAGCTTCGCTGCTCAAGGAAATGCCGCATCTCGATCTTGTCATCGGCACACAAAAATTTCATCGGGTGGTTGACTACGTCGAGGAGGCGTTAGAGCAGAAGCGGCATCGGCGGATGGACGATCCGCGGTTTTCCATTGTCGATGTGGAAGCGGAAATCGGCTCACAATCGACCATTCGCGATCAATGGGTTGCCCCCAAACAGGCGACGGCATTCGTGTCCATCATGCAAGGCTGCAACATGCATTGCACTTTTTGTATCGTGCCGCGGACACGCGGCGCCGAACGCAGTCGCACAATCGAGCAAATCATCGCGGAAGTCCGTGCTCTTGTCGCGCAAGGCGTCAAGGAAATCACATTACTCGGACAAATCGTGAATCTTTACGGGCGCCATGAATTTGGAAAATGCGACGGCAAAAGTCCGTTTGTGCAGTTACTGGAAGCGGTCAGCTCCATAGAAGGTCTCGAACGACTTCGTTTTACTTCACCGCATCCGATCGGTTTCCGAGATGATTTAATCGCAGCGCTGGCCTCGTTGCCAAAGCTCGCCGAGCACGTGCATCTGCCATTGCAATCCGGCTCCGATCGAATTCTGAAAGCGATGCACCGCACTTATACGCCTGAAAAATATCTAAGCCTGATTACAAAAATTCGAAGCGCGCGCCCGGGCATTGCCATTACCACGGATATCATTGTTGGATTCCCAGGTGAAACGGACGCCGATTACCAGTTAACACGCAATCTGGTGGAGGAAGTCCAATTCGATAATGCCTTCGTCTTCCGTTATTCCCGCCGAAGCGAAACGCCGGCGGCGGATATGCCGGATCAAGTCGACGAGCCGGTGAAGGAGCAGCGGAACCGTGATCTGCTCGAACTCATTAACGCTTCGACGCGCCGGGCCAACGAAAAGCTTGTTGGGACCAAGGCCGAAATCCTCTGCGAAGGACTGAGCAGGACGAACAGCGCGCGATTGATGGGACGCACCCGGACGAACAAAGTCGTCGTTTTTGAAGCTGATGAAGATCGAATCGGCAAAATCTTTGACGTCGCTATCGAACACGCCAACGGCTTCAGCCTGTACGGCAGGCCCGTCAATTAAGTCATGATTTACGCTTTATCCTTGCGCAACGCCGGGCTGATTGCCGGCGGCTTTCTTTGTCTGCTCGGGATTATTGGATTGGTTATGCACAAGGCTCGGGCAACGCTCGGTCAATTTCCGCGCTCGCGCCTGGCGGGCGTTGTCATCCTGGCCATCGATTTGGTTTGGAGTTTCTGGCTCATCTCGACCATGGAAATGGGCGAATTCTCCGCGTTTCGCCGGCCATTTTTAATTGCTCTGCCAATTGGATTTTTTCTAGCCATACGGTTTGTCGATGAATTCCTAGCTGTGCGCGCGCTTGGGATTTTCGCTTTACTCGCAGCCGAACCGCTGCTGGAGGCATCTTTCTTCCGTTACGAAACGAGTCGTCTGGTTCTCACCGTCTTGGCCTATATCCTAATCGTGCTGGGATTGATCTGGGTAACCCTTCCTTACAAGCTCCGGGACCAAATCAATTGGTTCAGCAAATCAGCGGCACACTGGCGCAGCATTAACGCAGTTAGCTTTGTCTATGGCGTGGCCTTGATCGCGCTTGCGTTTATCTTGTATTAACAGCCAGCGCATCCTCATCGCTCGCGGCGGAACTCTTGGCGATTTCATTCTGACTTTGCCGGCTATTCACGCGCTGCGCGATGCCTTTCCAGACGCGGAGATAAACGCCCTAGCAAACAAAGCAATTGCTTCGCTCGCACTTGAGGCCATCGAGATCGACGGCATTGGTAGCCTGGACGATTCGGGTCTCGCCCCATTTTTCATTCGGAGCGGCGATTTGTCCGAAAGATGGCGGGAATATTTTCGCCAACACGATCTGGTCATTTCCTACCTCTACGATCCGGAAAAAGTTTTTGAGACAAACGTTCGTAATCTTGGCGTCGATCGTGTGGTGTCGGGCCCCTCGAAGATCGCCGCGGCAGGTCCACACGCAGCCGTTCAGCTCGCGCAGCCTGTGCGCCAACTAGGGATTGCAATCTTCGATCTTGCGCCCCGGTTACACATTGATGATCGAGCGCGACAGAATGCACGACAGAAACTTGGCGCTTCGCCCGTGATCGCCTTGCATCCGGGCAGCGGGAGTCCGCGAAAGAACTGGCCAATAAAAAATTGGATTGCACTCATCGCATATTTGATTGAGCGGAACCTTCCCGTTACCATCATCGGCGGCGAAGCCGATCGCGGCCAAATGGCCGAACTCCAAACGCGATTTAAAAGCGAATCGGTTTCCTTTGCGATCGACTGGCCTTTGCGCGGTCTCGCGGCCCTTGTCGCTAGTTCGATTTTCGTCGGCCACGACAGCGGAGTTTCCCATCTCGCCGCCGCAACCGGCGCCGCCTCTCTCGTCCTGTTCGGTCCGACGGATCCGCAAATTTGGGCACCGCAGAATGAAAATGCCCGTGTCTTGCTCGCGCCCAATCGCGAGCTCGAACAGCTCCGCTTCCCGATCGTGTGCGACGCGATTAATCAGGAGCTGATGCGCATTGGCATCAGGACGTAAAGGAATGGCGTTTGAATTTTCAACACACCAGGACTCATTTCATCAATCAAATCGAAGAAGACTTCGTCCTCGCTTAGATTGCGCAGGGGAGCCATTAGGAATTCCGGATTGAACGCGATGGAAAACTCCCGCCCTTTGTAGGCCACCGGCAGGGTCTCCTTCGCCTCTCCCACCTCGGGGGTGTTGGCCGTAATATCGATGTTGTTCTTGGTGAAATTCAGTTTGATCGAATTTGATTTGTCGCTTGCCAGGAGCGACACGCGCCGGAGACAGTTCAAAAAGGTCTCGCGCTCGAGCGTCACGCGCTCTTTCGTTTCCGTTGGAATGACCTGCTTATAGTTTGGATAATTTCCCTCAATCAATTTCGAAACGAGCAGCGTGTTATTCAGGTCGAATGCGATTTGACCAGTACCGACGCTCACCTTGACCTCACCGTCGTCGGTCAGGAGGCGCTGCAATTCCGTGACCGCTTTCTTCGGCACGATGATGTCGGCTTCGTGGCTGCGCGGAAACTCCAGTTCGATGTCAGCCATGGCCAGGCGGCGGCCATCAGTCGCTACCAGCGTAAGTTTGTTTTCTTTAAAGCTGAACAGAACACCATTGAGCACGTAACGGGTCTCATCGGTTGAAATCGCGTAGGACGTTCTGCGCAATCCCTCGTGCAAATCCTTTTGCCGCAAGGTGACGACTTTTGCGTTCTCGAATTTCGGTAGCGGTGGGAATTCCTCTTCCGGCAATCCGAGGATTTTGAAAAAGCTTTGTCCACTACGAATGGAAGCCGCATTCTTGCCATCGACTTCGATCGAAATCTCACTCGATGGAAGTTCGCGAATAATAGTAAACAATCTTCGCGCCGGCAGTGTGGTCGCGCCCGCTTTCTCCACGTTCGCTTCGAATTTCCCGCGCACGCCGACATCGAGATCGGTGGTCGTTAAAGAAACGCCGCCCTCCTGTGCCTGGAGCAGGACGTTGGAAAGAATCGGCAGGGTTGTGCGGGTGCTGACGACGTTCTGAACTTGTTGCAATCCTTCGAGCAGTTTCTCCTTTGTTGCGGTAAATTTCATCAGGAAAGCCTAAGATGTAAGGCGTCGGAATTTAATCGGCAACCGTATTCGTCAACGTTGCAGCGCGCTGTCGATAAACGAGATCGTCTGCCGGATGTTGTCCTGCTCTGTCATCCGTCTTTTTACGAGCTTGCAGGCGTGCAGGACGGTGCCGTGATCGCGCCCGCCGAAAGCATCGCCTATTTCGTTCAAGGACGCTTTGGTCAGCTCCCGCGCCAGATACATCGCAACCTGGCGCGGAAAAGCGATGCTGGCCGGGCGTCGTTTGCTGGTCATATCGGCCAAACGCACGTCGAAATGCTCGGCTACCTTACGCTGAATTTGCTCGATGGTGACGGTTTGCCGTCGTTCTTCGAGCAAAATGTCCTTCAACAAATGCTCGATCGTTTCCTGCGTCAGTTCTTTCCCGCTAAGCGAGGCAAATGACGCCACTCGCATGAGCGCACCTTCCAGACGACGAACGTTCGTCCGGATACGCGTAGCCAGAAATTGATAGACTTCGTCCTGTAACTTGATCTGTAAGGCGCGCGCCTTTTTGCGGAGAATGGCGAGCCGGGTCTCGATGTCCGGCGGCTGCAACTCGGCCGTAAGACCCCACTCAAATCGCGACACGAGCCGGTGCTCGAGATTCGCAATTTCGGATGCAGGTCGATCGCTCGAAAGCACGATCTGTTTATGGCCGTCGAAGAGCGTGTTGAAGGTGTGGAAAAATTCTTCCTGCGACCGTTCTTTGCCGCCAAGGAATTGGATATCATCGATCAGCAGGAGATCGGCCTGGCGGTAGCGCTTGCGGAATTTGACCAGGGTATTGTGCTGAATGGCGTCGATGAACTCGTTAATGAAAACCTCACTCGAGAGGTACATCACTTTCGAGGTTTTCTTTTTGGTCCAAACATATTGACCGATTGCCTGCATCAGATGCGTTTTGCCCAATCCGACTCCGCCGTAAATAAAGAGCGGGTTATAGGTCCGAGCCGGCGCCTGCGCCACAGCCAGGCTGGCCGCGTGCGCGATCTGATTGTTAGGACCGACCACGAAGGACTCGAAAGTGTTGCGCGGGTTCAGGCTCACGCCCGAACCGACGCTGCGGGTATTTGCGGGAAACTCCAATTTTTCTGGCTCGGTGAAACCGACCTCCTCCCCGTTCGATTCCGACGCCGTCAGGAAACGCACGGTCCGCGGCTCTCCGCACGCAATCGTGATCGCCGATTGCAATGTGATTACTCTCGATCCAGAATTGATAGATGTTGTTTGGGACCAAAAAGGTGACTTCATCTTCAGTCGCTTTGATGAGTTCCACGGCCGAGAACCAGCGCTTGAACGTGTCCGCACTCACTTGCGGCTTGAGTGCTGCCGACAACTTCTCCCAAAGCGCTTTGCACCTCTCATCCATAAGTTGTTAACAGGAAAAAACAGCCGTTTTCGGTCTCCCGCCGCGCGAAAAAGCCGATTTCGCACTCTCTGCTCTTTTTGAGACGCTGCCGTCGGGAATTTCGAAAAATAGGCTCGTCGCAGTGGACAAAACCCATTTTACCGAGGGAAAACTGATGTTTTGTTTCGATCCTCCGGCGGAACTTGAAATTCCGCACCCATCACACCCGGCTGGCGCCTGAAGCATTCTTCTGCGGCTCTGCTCTGGGAGGTTACAAAATTGCTGAGTTCTGTTCACACTTTATTCACACCTGCGCTCCTTCGGTCCCTGCCAGCGGCTGGAGATTAGAAACGGAAGAAAAGACCGACAAGAAAAAATCTAATTTTTATTTTTTCACGTCGCGCAAAAAATTCTTGACTGAAAAAATCATCGGCCTACTCGCCCGTTTTCTCCTCAGTCATGATGATCTGGAACAAAGCTCACTCGAAGATTTCCCACTCAATTTTGCTGTTCCGCCCCCGATTATGCGCGACCGTAACTGTTCGAAAATGAATGCTCCACCCGCATTTTCAATTCGTCTCGCGATTTTCGTCCTGGCTGCAGCGCTCTCATTGGCTTCGGTCCAGGCCGCCCCTGGCCGCAGCGGACAAATTTCGCACGTCGTCCTTTTCTGGCTGAAACGGCCAGGGAACGTCGACGATCAAAATGTTCTGCTTCGCGCCGCGCGATCGTTTCGCCGAATCAAGGGCGTATCCGATGTCCGGGTCGGCCGCTCCCTCCCAGTCGCGCGCCCGGTCGAACAATCATTCGATATTGGTCTTGTCATTACCTTCAAGGATGCTGGCGCGCTGAAGAAGTTCGAACGTAATCAACGTCACCAGCAGGTAGTGGAAGCGGCGCTGCGTCCACTTGTTCGTCGTTACATCGTTTATAATTTTAGCAACGAATGAAGCGCACGCTGGTTTGCGTTTTTTTCGTCGCACTCACCTCGGTTTGGGCAAGCAACGAGTTGGTTCCGCCCTTCGGCTTTCGCTGGGGCGATCCCCCGCGACGGGTGGAATCGGTCCTGACCGGCGCCAAGGCGCACATTGTCGATCGCAAACAAGACGGCAACCGTGAAAGTTGGACGGTCGAAGGTCTCATCCATCCCGGATTGCAGCGCACCCTGTTCACTTTTCGCGACAGCAAGCTAATTGAGGTAGAGCTTCAATATGAATACGGCGACTGGTCGATTGAGCGCTACAATGAACAAATGGGCACGATCCGCCGCTATTTCGATAGCAAATACGGCACCGGTAAGCTCGTCTCGCGCACGCGCGATACCGACACGGAGGTGATCCAAACTTTGGTTGGTTACCAATGGATGGTCGGCGCCACCATGCTCGAGCTCTTTTATTTTTCGGCGGAGAAACCACCCCACACCTTCCGCACCATCACCGTCGACTACAAAGCGCTGTAGCTTTTCGCGCGCGATGTCACACTCGTTTCCTTTCGAAGACGTTTGAGCCGGCTTCCCAACGCCGCTTTGGCCACCGAGCTCATCCGGTCAATGAAAAGAATGCCGTTAAGGTGATCCACTTCATGTTGTAAAGCGCGGGCGAGCAAACCGGTCGCTTCAATCTCGATCGGGTCGCCCGAGAGCGTTTGTCCGCGGACTCTCGCCCAGACCGATCGCTCGATATCCCCGGAAATTTCCGGGAAACTCAAACAACCTTCGGCCGCGATTTCCTTTTCCGGTCCAATCTCAATCTCGGGATTGAGCAATACCAGCGGCATCTGTTCGTTCGGAACGACCTCCACGCCATTTAGCGCCATCGTGCTCGGCCTCTCCGTCGCCTGGGAAACGTCAATGACTGTGAGCTGCAAGGCTTCACCGACCTGTTGGGCTGCTAATCCCACTCCATTGGCCGCGCGCATCGTTTCCAACATGTCGCTGGCGAGCTCGCGAATCGTCTCGTCTATTTCTTCGATTCGCTTTCCCTTTGCTCGCAGCCTGGCATCGCCATAGTTCAAAATCGGCAGCTTCATTTCTCTTCGCGCGTGAATGCCGGAAGATTGCGCACCCCAGCCAGCTTCAATGCATCCATCACTTTGATGATCATGCCGAAGGACGCCTTCTTGTCTGCCTGCAAGGCGAGCGACGCTTTTTTGACCGGCGGTAGATCGCTCACGGCATGCTGAAGTTCATCAATACCGACAGGATTTCCGTCCAATTTCACCGTGTCGACCTCATCAACGCTGACGATGGCATGTTCTAATTCGGCCGGCGTTTTGGTGGCCGTTTTTGATTCCGGCAAATTGATCTGCACCTCGGGCTGGTCCTTTTTGAAAGTGGTCGAGACCACGAAAAAAATCAGCAGAATGACGAGAATATCGACCAGCGAAACGATGATGATCGATGGCGCGCGGCGCTTCCGAACGGAGAAATTCACGAGAGCATCACGTCGAGACCGGCACGCGCGATGGCGAGGTGACTCTTGCCGACGACGTTTCCTGGCCAGATCGGCCGAAATAGCACTTGGCAATCAATTCCACGACCAACGTTTCCATTTCCACTGACATGACTTCGACTTTCTTCGAAAAATAACTAAACGCGACCAGGGTTGGCACCGCAATGGAAAGCCCGAACACAGTCGCGTTTAAAGCTTCGGCAATGCCCAGAGCGATCTGTCGCGTGTCCGAGGCGCCCGAGCTCAAGCCCAGATGAGAAAAGACGTGGACCAAACCGGATACGGCGCCGATCAAGCCAAGTAAGGGCGCGATCCCAACTATGACTTCGAGCACGATCAGTCCCTTCTCCAGGATAACCATCTCGTGACGGGCCCGGGTTTGCACCGCCTCCACGTTCTCTGAACGAGGGGATCGCAGATGTTGCAAAGCCACGCGGACGATCCGCGCCAAAGAGGAGTTATCATATTCCACAATTCGCGCCAGCCGATCGGCGCTGCCACCCGGCATCAGCCGCTCGATCTCGCTCTCAATCACGAGCGGCATCACATTTTTTTCCCGCAATGCGAACGCCCGCAAGATAATTGTCGTCACGGCCACGATCGAACAGGCCAGCAGCGGATACATGAATAAGCCGCCGCGTTGGAAAAATCCGAATACGTCCTGTAGCGGATTGCCGGCTCCGAGAAAAAGAATGGTGCTCATCGGTTCGGGTAAATCGTAAACCTCATGTCCGCGGGCAAACCATCCGACGGCAGAGTCGCACCCAGCTCATCGGGGATCGGTGGCAGCCTCGCGTCCTGAACGGACTGCAGGCAAAGATTAGAAAAAGATTCATCTGCGCTGTTTTCAAGAATCCTCAGCTTCGTGATGTGGCCGCTCCGATCAACCACAAATTCAACATGCACCGTGCCGATGTTCACGCGGTCGCGGTTTTGATCGACCAACCCGTACCAACGCGATCCGATGGCGTCTCCGACTATTTTTTGGTAGCGGCCAAGAGGCGTTCCGAGTGCGTTGACGGAGGCCATTCCGCGGTTGGAAATGTTACCTTGCAACAGCGTTTTCGACTGTTCCCGCCGATAACTAGAGGATGGTTGTTGAGGCAAGGGAGGTGTTGGCCTGGCATTGGGCGGCGGTGCCGCTACTGGTGGCGACGCCGTTTCTTCCGCCGGAGCGCTCGCCGGCGGAGGAGTAGCGCGGAGCATGGCGAGCTGGTCCGGCTCGGGGCTGCGACTTGCTTCAGGCTGTGGAGTTGGTGTGGTCGTTGGCTGTGGTGTCGTGGTAGCTGACGCGCTCGGGGATGGGGTGGCGGTCGGCGGAGGTGGCGTCAGAGTTGTCTGCGCTTGAGGCTGAGGCTGAGGCTGAGATCCCTGAAGAGCCAAAGCATGCTGCTGATTCTCCAAATCCAGGTCTGGGCGGTCTTTTCCCTCCTGTGTCGGAAGGGGAGCGTTTCCGAGCGCCGGCAATTCACTGGCTCCGATGGAATTCGCGTTCGATTCAAATGTTTTTTCCTTTGGCTCTTCCTTGGTCTGCCGGTTCTCCGGAGTTTCGATGAACGGCGCGTTCTTATTCACCACCGGCGGGGCCGGGGCCAGATCAACCAGCGTCAATTCTGATGGTTTCTCTTCGTCGTCCGGCAGCGACGGCTGAAGTTTATCCCCGAAGGAGGCGAGCGAAATGGCGACGGCGAAATGCAATAGGATCGACGCCACGATCGCCAGTAACAGAGTTCGCCGTTCCCGTTTTCGTTCCATTAAAACAATGGCAGAGCCTCGTGGCCGCTCTGCCGAAGAAGCATCGCTCGCGCCGTCTTCACATCATGCCTCGAGCGGAAGGATATCGCAGCGCTTATCCTCGCACAAATCAGGGGCTATGGTCATCCCGAGCGAATGCGAGCCACCTCACGAAATTTCTCTCATCCGTTGCCCGCTCATACGCGTATAATGAAAAAGGTACTGCTGCGCGTAACCACCGTGCGCGCCAAAATAAGTCGCTGCGAACTCAGCCAGCGTCTTCGCGGTCACTCTGGACTCTGCCGTGAAATATTGTTCCCGCAGTACCCGCTCGATCCAGACATCGATCGGAAACGCACTGTTCCTCTCGTAGGCGAACAGCATCACACAGTTCGCGACCTTTGTCCCAACCCCGGGCAGATCGCACAGCCGTTTGCGCAGATCAGAGTCGGAAAGGTTATTCCACGATTGGAGATTCGCGACGTCCGACGCCACCTGCCGCGCAGTCATCAGCAAATTGCGCGCGCGATACCCCAGCGCGCACGCACGTAGGTCGCTTTCACTCGTTCGTGCAAGGCGCGCCGGCGCTGGAAACGTAAAAACGTTGCAGCCAACAATCTTTTTCGCTGTCCCGAAACGTCGGCGAAGCGCTGCCGAAATTTGACGGATATGCGCGACTTGTTTCATCGAGGAGCAAATAAAAGTCGCCAGGCATTCCCACGTCGGCTGACGAATAATTCTCAGCCCGCGACAAAATTCACGCGCCGAATTCATGGCCGCATCCTTTGGAAAGGTCGCGCAAATCTCGTCGAGCGGATGATCGAGCGCGAAATAATCCACTATCGCCTTCGCCGATAGGCCGGCGAAGTTCAGCGTTCTGCCATCTTGTTGGACATAAACCGGTGTCTCACCGATGGCACCGAGAAATCCGTGGCCTTGTTTCTCCCAGTGAAAGACCTGACCGGAATTGAGCGTCATCGCGAGATCAAAATCCGGTGCAGCGATCTCCCGTAATTTCATCGGCGCGCAAACTAACACGAATCCGCAAGCTACTGCTGCGTTGTAGCTGCCGCCGTCCCGGCGGCAGACAAACTAAACAAAAACCGCTTTGCGCGCGGCACGTTTTCTGTTTCCTAAACGCCGATGAACGCGAAGCTCGCGATCGATTCGCTCGTCCTCTTCGCTTATTTCGCCATTATCATCTTCATCGGCCTGCGCATGGGCCGGCGTGAACGCGATCTCGAGGATTTCGCGCTTGGTCGCCGGAGCATTCCGTGGTGGGCCGTGCTCGCGTCCATTATCGCCGCCGAGACCAGCGCTGGCACCTTCTTCGGCACTCCGGGGGAAGGCTACGCCCTGCGCAATTTCACCTACATCCAGCTCGCTTTTGGAACGATCCTGGCCCGCATTCTGGTCAGCTTTATTTTCATCAAGCCCTACTACGATTACAAAGTCTTTTCGATTTACGAATATCTCACCGCGCGTTTTGGCGTCCCGACAAAGAATGCCGCGTCTGCCGTTTTCATGTTTACTCGCGTGCTCGCATCCGGCGCGCGATTGTTTGCCGCGGCCATCGCCCTGGTCCTCGCCTATGAAATGATTCGCGGTGTCCGCCCTGGACAAACCGAAACGCTTTTTATCTACATCGGCGCAACGGTGGTGATCGTGATCGTGACGGCGATTTACACGACGCTCGGCGGCATCAAAGCCGTTATTTGGACGGATTTCATCCAGGCTTCAATCATGATCGGCAGCGCCCTGACCGCGCTCGCGTTACTTTACAGCGCGATTCCCGGAGGTTGGCACAAAATCGCTGAACTTCACGGCGGTTTTCATTTGTCCGACATCATCACGACCGGTCTCAATCCGGCGAAACACGGATGGGAAAGGTGGAAAGGGATGTTCGAAATTGAATACACGATTTTTGCCGGACTCATCGGATCGACCTTCATCACCATGGCAACGCACGGGACCGATCAAGACATGGTGCAGCGGATGCTGACCGCGCCCGATGTTCGCCGCAGTCGCCGTTCACTCATCCTGTCCGGACTCGCCGATATTCCGATTGCGCTCACGTTCTTAAGCATCGGGCTTTTGCTCTGGGTTTACTATCAAGTGAACCCCGACCCGAATCTTCCTAATTCGCCTGATATCTTTTGCCATTTCATTCTCACCAAAATGCCGACCGGCCTCCGGGGATTGCTGCTTGCGGGCATTTTCGCCACGGCCATGGGCTCGCTTAGCACCGCGATCAACGCGCTCGCCACCAGTTTCACTCGCGATTGGTATGAGCCCTATATCAATCCCGGCGCGACCGGCGAAGAAAGTTTGCGCACCGTGCGTTGGGCCACGGTCGCTTTTTCCGTTCTGATGATCATCGTGGCGTCGGCTACGTCCTATTTTGTGATTGTGTTGCCGAACGTGCGCATCATTCCGATCGTGCTCGGAATCTACGGTTATACCTACGGCTCGGTCCTTGGCATTTTCCTGGCCGGGATGTTGACGAAATCGCGCGGTAACAACTTCGGAAATATTTTTG
>QHNU01000060.1:0-447 GCA_003218525.1 Verrucomicrobiota bacterium | reverse complement strand
TGGTCACGATCATCAGCGATTTGCCGAACACGATCGCACGTCTATTCGGCAGGGTCGCTTATACGAAGCCGGCATGGCTGCCAATCATGGAATTCCCCTGGTGGATCTGTTTCGGAACCATCATCACCTTCCTGGTCGCGGTGATGTTTCGAACACGAATGCGCGCCGATTCTTCTGTCGCAACCGCTTCCTAGCTTCCAAAAATAGGACGAACTTATTGCCGGCGAGCTGTTGCCACGTGGTTCCTAATTTTATTGGCTAAATACCAAGAAAAATAGCCGGCATATCGGTCTTGCAGCTCAGCTCGCTGCCAATCTTTACCGGTCAAAGTGCGGCGGCAAATAGCTGAGCCACATCGGCATTCGACCGTGTAGTTGTCATCATCGGTCACGCACCAATCGTGGGTCAGTTCCTCGTCAGCGGCGATATCGCGCACGGCAACGAAAA
>QHNU01000029.1 GCA_003218525.1 Verrucomicrobiota bacterium | reverse complement strand
AATGCCCCCGCTCGTTCCGACATCAACGTAGTGAATAGCGGTCGCGGCGAGTTCCTTTGCTCGCCGGATGTCGTCGACGTAATAGGAGTTTCCTCCGTCGATGATTATATCGCCGGCTTCGAGAAAAGGTAGAAGGTCGGTAATGGTATTGTCTACGACCGCAGCGGGAACCATCAGCCAAACTGCGCGAGGCTTCTCCAGCTTCTTCACCAGGTCCGCGAACGACGAAGCGCCGGTCGCTCCTTCTTTAGCCAAGCCCTCGACTGTTTTCGGAAACAAGTCGAAGACAGTGCAGCGATGTCCTGCCCGGATGAGCCGGCGCACCATGTTCGCGCCCATTCGCCCGAGTCCGACCATTCCCAGTTGCATTGGTGAGTTTGTTTTCATTTCAAGTTGTGTGTGTTGGTTGATGACGGTGCTCCTCATGAAGGACGGGCATGTTCAAAGATTTCGACAAATTCCCGGTAACGCCGGGCGATTTTCGCCACAGCGACGTCGCGCGAAGTCTTGTTCGCAAGAAAGTTAACGAGCGGATCCCAGAAGTCGGTTCGGCCCACGGCGAAACCGATGAAGCCTTTGACACCAGCCGCCGTTCTCAACCATTCGCGCACTTTTTTTTCATCTTCGCCGCGTCCGAGAACGATGCATCCAACCTTATCCCGTCCTCCGCAACGTGCTATGGACACGATCTTTTCGCAGTCTTCATGGCGATCCAATCCCTCGATCTTCCAAACATCGGGTTCGACGCCGGCATCCTGCAGTTGGTTAATAGCCTGAACCATCAACTTGGGGCGAAGCTCTAAATCATAGACTTTCTTGTCGCCCTTGATCCGTTCGAGCTGTGCCTTCTCCGCAGGGACGAGCAGTTCAAACATGAACCGGCTTTCGCTTTGGGAATGTAAGTAATCGGAAAGCTTTTTTAGCCGCGCCACCTGTCGCTGGTTCAATGCCGGATTACCTTCGGGATTGTAACGCACCAGCACCTTGGAAAAAGTCGGCTGAATAGCTTCGATGTGTTTGGCAAAGTCATCGCCGTATTCAAAATCAAACTCATCCTGCCCGCTCTTTTCGGCCGGACAAGCGGTGGTAAAACCATTTGCTTTCGCGTCGCGCAGAATGGCCGCTCCGAATTGTTCATCTACGAGAATGCCTGCTTTATTTTTCGGCGCACCTTCAGCAATGGCGGTTTTGAAGCCGTCATAAATAACTTGTTTCGCGGTGGCGATTTCAGCGGTCTGTGCCGGAGTCAGACTGCCCTGCCAACCAAACATTTTTGTAACGAACGAGCCGCGATGGTCAAACGGCAGGATGTAAAGAGGTTGATCGTAACCCAGAGTCTTCATTTCGCGTCCTTTAATCTCGAGTAACGCCGGATCACGACTTTGGTTGGACACTTGAAGGCTGCTTCGAAGTCGAAATCAGCCCAGCCTTTGCCAAGAATGACCAATACGTTCATGATTAGGTTCCCGCCGGCTTAAGCAGCTCCTTCGCTGCGCTACTCACTAGTGGGATCAATTTCATATCTGCGATTTCTAGGATCGACTCAGTTGTTCACGTGATGTGTATCGTTCCAGAACCGGATTGCGGGGTCGGAGAGATTATGTTCATAGCCTAGCGCACTTAGACTCGCCGTATTCAACATGAAAAGTCGTCCGCTGGCGGGTTCGAGTCCGAGCCAGCGCGCAGCAAGCATTCGCAAAAAATGCCCGCTCGAAAAAATCAGGACGTTGCCTTTGATCACGCGCACGCGATTCACTGTCTGATCTGCCCTGGCAGCAACTTGGTCCGGCGATTCCCCGCCCGGACAGCCGTCGCGGAACAATTGCCACTCTGGACGCATGGCCTGAATTTCCGCCGTCCGGAGGCCTTCATACTTGCCGTAGTTCCATTCGACCAGATTGCGATCGACTTCGGCTACAGCGCCGAAGCCGGCTAGTTCACAGGTGCGAATGGCGCGCTGCAATGGACTGGTGAAGACCTTTGTGAAGGTTAGTCCAGCGAGGCGTTTTCCAAGAAGGCGGGCGTTACGTTCGCCTCGCTCGGTCAACGGCAGGTCGGTAAGACCTGTATGCTGGCCGGTGAGGCTCCAAGCGGTTTCGCCGTGTCGCGCAAGGTAAAGCACCGGAAGAATTTCACTCATGTGAGGATCGCATGACGCGCCAACATTCTCTGGCGATAGCCCAGTCGTGTAGAGAGATATGGATTGCTGGAGTTAGGGATATGCTTTTAGAATTCGTTCGACTTCTCGAATAGCTTCGGGATTTCGCTGAGCAGCATGGCCGGAATGAACGATTAGCTCTGATTGCGCCCCATCGAGATGCGAACTCCAGTATGGAACAACCCCATCCGAACTGTTGGGTGTGTCACCCCGGCCACGATCCCCAATAATCGAATGATATGGAATCCCCGGTGCGAGTGGCAGTTTACTCACCGCCAGCACGAATCGGTCTTTCGGCTCAAGCGTATCGACGCTGTTAGGTAGGCGCTTAAGTTGCCCGGCTGCGGGATCGGCAATCTCACTCTGCCTGGCTGAAGCATATATCGAGGCGAGAAGTGGAGTTCTTATCAGAGACGAACCGATACGGCCGATCCAGCCTGAGGCCAGCGCACTGCCACGGTGCGGTGTCGAAATAAAGATCACTCGTTTTATTTCGGGGCGATGATTGAAAACAAGCGCCTCTTGCAACAGACGACGTGTTTCGCCAGTTAACGGAGTCTTTGCTGGGGTCGTGCCAAAAAAGCTCTGCCAGATCCTGTCTTTTGCGTCCGTTACCATGAGTCGGCTGATCATTCCGCCCATGCTGTGGCCGACGAGCACGATCTTTTTCCGACTATGGAATGCGCGTGTAATACCGTCGAGATCTCGGCGAAGCAGTATTGCCGAATAAGGATATGGATAACCACTGGGATAACTAAAGACCCAGAACTGGTAGTGCTTCCTGATCCACGGGTCGTCGCGTAACGAATTGATCATTGGAACCCAACCCACCGGCGTGTCTTGCAAACCATGAACAAAAATGACAGGCGTACGCGTCTGATCGAACTGTTGTAGTTGGCACAATCTCCCCCTGTCCGCGTACGCCTCCGGCCGCAAAGTGGCCGCAAATCCAATCTGATCCGGCCGTTCTCGGGCGACGAGCATTGCCAGGGAAGCAGTAAAATCGGCAGCGAGCGGAAAGGCGTGTTGGCTCAATGTGACTTGGTCGATCGTTAGGGGATCGATGAACTCCAGTTCCGCCCGCCGGCCCGAGAATTTAATTATCGCAGTCACGGACGCATATACCCGTCGCAATGCGTAGTGCTGACGGAACTGCGGATTTTCTCCGCGTTCAACCGCGACAAGTGGCGCGCCGACGCCGTTGCGGGTGGAAGGGTTTTGGAAAAATGTGCCGCCAATATTCAGCGTGTCGATCGGAATCAAATCGTATCGACTTGGATCATGCGCGGAGTCTACCGGCTTGGGACAACGGAGGATGTAGTCCCCTTCCTGGGAGATCACATTGGTCGGGCGCTGCCAGGGCCGGAGACTCGCTCGTTCGATGTTTTGGACGGTTCTGGCTACGGCAAAGTTATAGATCTTTCGCGCTGACGGATCGTCAGGTCGCTCGATCAGCCGGTTATAGGACATTTTTGCGGCAAGAAGATCGTTACCCAGCGCGGTCAATGGTGCCTCGCGCTCGGCCGACGTAAGATGGCTCCCTGCAGACTCAGGTGAACTTTCTGCGGCCAACGTCCTGAGGGGTTGCGCCGGTTTCGTCTTTACCGTCGCCAGATGAGCGCAGCCGCAAAATCCCA
>QHNU01000064.1:9547-46394 GCA_003218525.1 Verrucomicrobiota bacterium | reverse complement strand
GGCAGCAGCTACCGGTTCGTTTACAGATGCGAGTTTCAGATTACGACGAGCACGAGGCGCTTCTGAACGCGACCGGCCAGCGAAACTGGCTCTTCTTCGGACTGGTCATTTCACTGATCCTGCACCTTATTCTTTGCGCCTATTTTTACGGGGTGCGCTTTACGCCGGCCGAAGTAGCGGTGGCTTCTTCATCGCAGCCGCCAACCTTCAAGGTCAAAAGCGTCGAGCCTCAGGCGGCTCTCGACAAAGCCAGTGTGGATCAGTTGAATCCGGCGGCCAAACCAGAGCCGGACAAGACAGACGTGCAATTGCCCGACGAGAAGAAGTCGTTCGATCAATTACTGCAAGATGTGCAGGCGACAACGGCGGTTCCGGATGACACACAGAATGTCTTGCCGGATAAACCGCGAGTGGATCCGACAGACGCAACTTCGATGTTGACCGAAATCGAGCGAAGCACAGCGCAGACGCTGTCGAAAAGTCCGAACGGAACGCGTGAGCAAACGATGGCAAACGATGTTGAACGATTCCGCCGTCTCAGGTCGGCCGCAACCGGCGTTGAGCGGCACTGAGCTGGCGACCAGTACAACGATCAAGCGTCCAAATAGTTTCACCAGCCAGATTCAGGCCGACAGCGCCGGACCGAGCAAAGGGCGCAATCTTGGATTTAGCGATCTGGACTCGTTACTTGCGCAAAAAGGTCCACTTGGATCGGGCACTGCGATCCGGATGCCAGACGACCAGCTTTTCCAATACGACAGCGCTGAATTGCAGGCTAGTTCGGTCGAGCAGCTGCAGAAGCTTGGGACACTGATCCGGAGAAATCCAAAAGCGACATTTTCGATCGAAGGTTACACCGATGCCTTCGGCTCTTTTGAATACAACCTGGATCTAAGCCAACGACGGGCCGATAGCGTGAAAGATTATCTGGTCAACGTCATGGGAATTAACCCAGCTCAGATTCAAACGCGCGGATTTGGTGCCTCGAAGTTCCTGGTCGCGCCTCGGCCGGTGATGGACCCGTTGCAGGAAGAAGCCGAGATCAGGCGCCAGCAGCCGAATCGGCGCGTGGTGATCGTCGTTCACACTAACGAGTAAATCTTTTGCGGGCGCTCGCCGGGCGGCGATTAGCGACGGTCAGAGACCGCCGCTACAAAATGAGGCGTCGTCATCCTGAGCCGCGCAGACAATTTTTGTCGTTCCGAGCGAAGCCGAGGAATCTCTCACTATCTCACTGATCACGGATTGCCGCTATGGCGTCACCAATTCTTGATCCACTTCGATGTATCAGCTGTTATCGAACCACCAGTGCTCTGGACCAGGGATACAACATGCTTGGTTGGAATGTAAGATAAGACTTACTGGAAGGAGTCTCGGATCGTGTCCCAGAAGTAACGCCGAATAATTGCTCGTACAAATAGAGGCTCGCCTTGCTATATTTATTCGTCTGCCCAGCCGAAGGTGGAGTTGAATCAAAGTCAGCCGTCGGGTCTAAAGCTATTGTGTCGGCGTTCTGCGGATAAATCCCATTATCCGCCTTGTAAGTTTCCAGTGCGGCTGACATAGCCGCGATCTCGGCCTCGGCGCGGGAACGCTTACCTTTCTCCTGAACAAAGCCGCTAACCGCAAGTAATAATCCCGCGAGAAACAGAATGATCCCGATAACGATAAGTATTTCGATGAGCGTGAAGGCAGCGGACGAGTAGATACGGGTTTCAGATTTCTTGTCCTTCCGACCTTCGGCCACCGCGACGGCTGCAGAGGGACCAGCTCCGTCTCGTCCCAATGATCTATCTCCTCCAGAGAATCTGATTTCCGCGTCGGTGACCGGATTCACGACTGCTGCTGCAATCCGCTGATGATACCGATGAGCGGAAGAAACAAGGCGATCACGATTGTGCCAACGATGGCCGCGAGAAATACAATCATCATCGGCTCGAGTAATGAGGTCATCGCGGCAACGGAGTTATCGACTTCGTCGTCGTAAACATCAGCGATCTTTAACAGCATCTCGGGAAGCTGGCCGGTCTCTTCACCGACATCGATCATGCTGACGACCATCGGTGGGAACGCGCCACTGGTCTCCAGCGGCTGCACGATTGATTCGCCTTCCTTGACCCGATCGTGGACCTGCGAGATTGCGTCTGCAATCACCCGGTTCCCGGCCGTTTCGCGCGTAATATTGAGCGCTTGTAAAATCGAGACACCGCTTGTGACCAGCGTGCCAAGGGTACGAGAAAACCGCGAGATCGCGGTCTTCCGCATCAAGTCGCCAAAGAGCGGCAGGCGTAGCTTCAGCCGATCAATGCCCGCGCGTCCACCGGGCGTGCGCGCAAGCACCTTAATCCCGATGACGAGGGCAACGATTGCGCCAATGATAACAGCCCAGTTTCTTTGCACGAAATCGCTAGCGCCCATCACGACCAGCGTGATGGTGGGCAGTGGTTTGTCGCCCAACATTTCGTGAAAGATCAGTTGAAACCTCGGCACGATGAATACGAGAAGAAAGGACAGAATCGAAAGCGCGAGAGTGAGAACAATGATCGGATAGACCATGGCCGCGAGAACCTTGTTTTTGATCTTCTGCGCTTTCTCCTGAAACTCGGCCAACCGGGTGAGCACGACCTCGAGTACGCCGCCAAGTTCGCCTGCCTTCACCATGCTGATGTAAAGCTGATTAAAGATGCGCGGGTGCTGCGTCAGCGAATCCGAGAACGTGCTGCCGCCTTGCACGGCCTCGGCCAACGCGTCGGTGGTACGTTTGAGCACGGCATCGCGCTCTTGCTTCGATAACACATTAAGCGAACGCAATAACGGGAGACCAGAATCAATCAGAGTCGCGAGCTGTCGCGTGAAAATCATCAGCGTCTTTGTTTTTACTTTGCGGCGCTGGAACAGCGTAATCTCACCCCGCCGCCGCGCTGTTTTCGGCAGGGCCGGCAGGCTGGTCACGCGCGGCCTCTTGGCCTTGCCGTCGCGCGACGGCGCCTTGCCTTCAGCGTAAACCCCGGTCGGGAAATACCCGGCTTGACGCAGCTGGCCGATGACTTCGTTTTCCGAGTTCGCCTCGACAAGTCCGGTCGATTCCTGACCGCGACCATCGAGCGCTACGTACTGAAAGCGGGCCATTGGGTAGGAATTATAGCAAAATTCGAACCTCGGTGTCGAGCTAAGGGTGCGCCTCGACAAAGCGAGGCGGCTACAGGTGGTTGTAGCCACGGCGCTCAGTCGCCGTGTGAGGCTATTTTGCTGCTGCAAATCGCTGAATACCCAATCCGAAAGATTGTAGCGATCGCGCTCCGCCGCATGAAAGCGATCCCGCATCGACGATGCGAAAAACGCCTCGGCAGGGCGAGGCGGCTACAATATAGCCACCCCGAACGCTTTCGGGGTCGCCGTGCTCTCGATCCGAAGATTTGGCTCGGAGGGCCGAAACTACGTGTATTTCAATACTTCTTCGAAGGTAGTGTCGCCATTGAAGACACTACGCAATCCATCCTGGCGCAGGGTCACCATTCCAAGCTCGATTGCCTTTTGTTTCAGCACCACCGTCGGCGCCCGCTCGTTGATGAGCTCGCGCAGCGGATCGGTTATTTTCATCAGCTCATAGATGCCTTTGCGGCCTTTGTAGCCGGTGTGATTACAAACATCACAGCCTTTGCCATAGTAAAATTTTCGACCGCCGAGATCGCCCCGACTAACTTCGACTTGATCAAGCACATTTCGGTTCGGTTCGCAGCTCGCCCGGCAATTAAGGCAAATGGTACGCAATAACCGTTGGCCAAGCACCGCTTCAAGCGTGGAAGAAATGAGGAAAGGTTCGACCCCCATGTCCACCAGGCGGGTGACGGCCCCGGGCGCATCGGTCGTGTGCAGAGTGGTGAACACCAAGTGGCCGGTGAGAGAAGCTTGAATGGCGATTTGGGCGGTCTCGAGATCGCGCGTCTCGCCAACCATGATTCGATCTGGATCCTGCCGCAGAAAGGCGCGCAATACGCGCGCAAAAGTCAGCCCGATCGCTTCATTCACCGGCACCTGAACAATTCCTTCAAGATCATATTCGACCGGCTCTTCTGCGGTGAGAAGCTTCGAATCGATGCTGTTGACATTGCGCAAACAGGAATAAAGCGTGGTCGTTTTGCCTGACCCGGTCGGGCCAGTCACAATGAAAATTCCGTTTGGCCGCTGGATCAGCTCGAGGATGTAATCGTGAACATATTGCGGCATCCCGAGCATCTCGAGATCGAGATTGACCGTTGTCCGATCGAGCACCCGCAGAACAACACTCTCGCCAAATTGCGTCGGTAAGGTCGAGACACGCAGATCGACATTTCGGCCTGCGATGTTCTTTTGAATTCGCCCGTCCTGCGGCAGCCGGCGCTCAGCGATGTTCATATTTGCCATGACTTTCACGCGTGAGATCACCGGCAGCGCGAGATGGCGCGGTGGAGGCGCCATTTCATAAAGCGCGCCATCAACGCGATATCGAATTTTGAATTCGTTTTCGAACGGCTCGAAGTGAATGTCACTCGCCCGATCCTGAATCGCCTGATACAGAATCAAATCGACAAACCGAATGATCGGTGCGGCGTTCGCCTCCGTTTCTACCTTGGCCGCGGCGCCATCTTCGCTTCGGACCTTCAACAACTCGCCCGATTCGCCGAGTTGCTTGAGCACCTCCTCCATGCTTGCGGTGTCGGTGCCGTAAAAGTTCCTGATCCCCTCGTCGATCTGCTCGATCGGCGCCACCACCACCTCGATGTCGTGACCGAGCGCAAAGCGCAAGTCTTCTGCCGTTCTGGGATCGAGCGGATCGGCCGCGGCGACGCGCAACGTGTGATCAACGAAATCAACCGGCAAGACCCGGTGTAAGCGCGCCAGCCCGCCCGGAATTAGCTTTGCAATCTCAGGTGCAATTTCCCGATCTCTCAGGTCGATAAACTCCGCCCCGATTCCCTCCGCAATGGCACGATAGAATCCGACCTCGTCGGTAAATCCACTGTCCACCATCGCTTGCATGATCGTCTTGCCATTTTGCTGTGCTTCGATCAGCACGTCGTCGGCCTGTAATCTCTGGAGAACTTGCCGATCAACGAACAAATCAAGAATTTGGTGATTGTTCATGCCCTAGCTCGCGTCTGTGATCGTGGCCGAAATCACCTCTTCAGGCGAAGTCAGGCCGGCCAAAACTTTCCGGACCCCATCTTCGCGCAGTGTCCGCATCCCTAACTCGCGCGCACGCCGGCGCAGCAGAAATGTGGACGCCCGTTTGGTGATCATATGCCGCACTTCGTCGTCGATCAGGAAGATCTCAAAAATTCCTATACGCCCGCGGTAGCCGGTACGCCGGCAATGCTCGCACCCGGTCGCGCCCATGACCTGCGCGTCTTTCATTTGCGACGGTTCGATGCAAAGCGCCCGCATCTCTGTTTCGCTCAAGGCTGCGGCTTTTTTGCAGTGGGTGCACAGCCTCCGAACCAATCGTTGCGCCATGATGGCGCGGATAGACGAAGCGACGAGGAAAGGTGGCACACCGATATCAACCAAGCGCGCGACCGCGGCAGGCGCATCATTCGTGTGGAGTGTGCTAAAGACGAGGTGTCCGGTCAGGCTGGCATTGGTCGCAATGGACGCTGTCTCCGCGTCCCGAATTTCCCCGATCATGATGACATTGGGTGCTTGCCGCAGAATCGACCGGAGCGCGATCGGAAATGTCATCCCCACTTCCGTGTTTACCTGCACCTGATTGATACCGGCCATTTGGTATTCAACCGGCTCTTCTACGGTAATGATTTTGCGGTCCGGTTTGTTGATGTAGTTCAGGCAGGCGTAAAGGGTGCTGGTTTTTCCAGAGCCGGTCGGACCAGTAACGAGCAGGATGCCGTCAGGGCAACGCAGGAGCCGTTCGAATTTTTCTTGATCATCGCTGAAAAATCCGAGTTGCGGCAGACCGAACACGAGCCGCGATTTATCGAGGACACGGATGACAATGCTCTCACCGTGATTGGTTGGAATCGTGGAAACACGGAGGTCAACCGGCGTTTTGCGGATTCTAACCTGAATTCGCCCGTCCTGGGGCAGGCGTTTTTCGGCGATGCTCATCGAGCCCGTCATAATCTTCAGCCGGCTAATGATGGCTGATTGCAGTCTTTTGGGCGGCGCCTGCATTTCCTGCAAGACACCATCGATGCGAAAGCGGACACGGAATTTTTTGTCGAGCGGTTCGAGGTGAATGTCACTGGCACCGAGCTTGTGCGCTTCGATGATCAACATGGAAACCAGCCGGATAATCGGCGCATCGGCTTCAGCGACGTCGGCCGTTTGTTCGACGATTTCGAGTCCCAGATCGATTTGATCACCGAGACGATGTTGAAGAACGTCTACGGCTTCCTCGGCCGTGCCGTAATATTTGATGAGCGAGTCGCGAATTTTTTGAGGAGAGGTGCAGACAAGCTCGAGGTCCCGTTGGAGAAGGAAATTGAGACTGTCAATCGTATCGACATCGAGCGGGTCACCGATCGCGAGGACGAGGCCGTTTGCGCCGAACCCGACCGGGATGACCTTGAATCGGTGCGCGTCTTCCGCGCTGATTTGCGCGATAATGTCTGGCGGAATGACCATGGCTGAAAGATCGATCCAATCCATGTGGGCCTGAGCCGCGAGCGAGCGGGAGATTTGATCGGATGAGACCACTCCCTCACGAATCAGGCTGTCAACAACGGCGCCGTCGCCGTTGAGCTTTATGCGGGCGTTTGCGATTTGGTCGCCTGATAGCAGGCCGACGTCTTCAAGAACTCGAAGGACGTAATCTTCATTCGTCTGCACGGTCAAGAATTGTAAAACAAACGGCGCCCGCCGGCCCGATTATTTATCGGAATTTGTCCGCCCGACTCTCATTCGACGGTTACGCTTTTGGCCAGGTTGCGAGGCTTATCGACGTCCAGTCCGAGCTCGACTGCCATATGATAGGCGAGCAATTGTAACGGGATAACGGTGAGGACTGGTGTGACGACGTCCGCAGCGCGCGGGATCTCGATGATGTCGTTGGCGATGCCTTTCAACTGTTTCCTACCGTCACCGCTGGTCAGCGCGATAATCGGTCCCTTGCGCGCTTTAACCTGCTCGATGTTGTTAAGGTTTTTCGAAAACACGGCATCATCCGGAGCGATGAAAACAGAAGGCAGATCAGGCCGGACGAGGGCAATAATACCGTGTTTTAGTTCTGCGCTTGGATGACCCTCGGCGAAAAGATAGGTGATCTCTTTCATCTTTAGCGCCCCTTCGAGTGCGATCGGAAAATTGAATTGCCGCCCGAAAAAGAGTATACCGTTGACTGAGACATATTCTTTGGCGATCGCGCGAATGTGATCGCTCAGCTTCAGGACAGACTCGATTTGTCCCGGCAGCGCTTCCAAAGCTTCGATGATGAGCGAACCTTCCGAAGTTGAGAGATGGCGCATGCGGCCAAGAAGCAGCCCGATGAGCGTCAGAATCACCAGCTGTGAGGTAAACGATTTCGTGGCCGCCACTCCGATCTCCGGGCCAGCGTGCATATAAACTCCGCCGTCGCTCTCACGCGCGACGGTACTGGCCACGTTATTGCAAATACCGAGGGTCCGATAGCCTTTGCGCCGACTTTCGCGTAACGCGCCCAAGGTGTCAGCCGTTTCGCCGCTTTGGCTGATGGCGAACACGAGCGTATTCCCGCTCATCGGGGTATTGCGGTGACGGAATTCGCTCGCGTATTCCACTTCGACCGGGAGGCTGGCGAGTTGCTCAATCAAGTATTCGCCGACCAAAGCTGCGTGCAGCGCCGTTCCACAGCCGGTGAGAACGATCCGAGTGACGTCGCGAAGCTGTGCCGCCGTCATGTTCAATCCACCAAGCTTGGCGGTACATTCTTCGGTGTTGAGGCGACCGCGCATGGCGTCACGGACTGAGTCCGCCTGCTCGAAGATTTCCTTCAGCATGTAGTGCGGGAACTCGCCTCGATTCACGTCCTCCGCACCGAATTCGACCCTGCTGATCTGATAACTGCCGGTATCGCCTCCGACCGAGCTGATTTCGAAGGTGTCCCGCGAAACGGCGACGATATCAAAATCGTTCAAGTAAACAGCGTCGCGAGTGTGAGCCACGATTGCGCTGACGTCACTGGCGAGAAAATTCTCATCCTTGCCCACGCCCAGAACGAGAGGCGAACCGCGACGGGCTCCGACCAGAAAATCTTTGATATGAGCGTGAACGAGGGCGATGCCGTAGGTGCCGATCACCTGTTTCAGCGCCGCGCGGGTCGCGTTCACCAGCCGCGCTTTGGAATCCTTGCCATCTAGTTGCTCATAAATGCTGCCAATCAGATGCGCGAGCACTTCGGTGTCGGTGTCGGAGGTGAATTTGTGTCCCACTTCGCGCACGAGCTGCTCACGCAACGCGGCGTAATTCTCGATCACCCCATTGTGCACCAAGGCGATCTTGCCGCTGTGATCAAAATGCGGGTGGGCGTTTTCGTCGGTGACTTTACCGTGGGTAGCCCAGCGGGTGTGGCTGATCCCATACTGCCCCGCCGGCGGCCTCTCCGTCATCAATTTCGCGAGATTGGCGATGCGACCGGCACATTTTCGCGTCTCAATGGTTTCGCCATTAACGATGGCAACCCCGGCTGAATCGTAGCCTCGGTACTCGAGTCGGCGTAACCCGTCCAGGAGAATGGGAGCTGCTTCAGATCGCCCGACGTATCCGACAATTCCGCACATAATTCGTGAGAACGCTCACATTACCACATTTGCGGTGCAACTGTCGTGCCGCGCATTGCCGTGCCAAAGGGTAGGGTGGAGATGAATTTTTGGAGGCGCAAAATCTCGCGAGCGGCGATTCCTGTTTGCTATCACATTAGCGAAATGCAAGCGCCTTCGCTTCCACCCGGTACGACGCAGCGAACGCTCGCCATTATCATGGGCGGCGGGGCGGGAACACGCCTCTTCCCGTTGACGAAAGACCGGGCAAAACCAGCCGTTCCCCTAGGTGGCAAGTATCGCCTAGTCGATATTCCGATCAGTAACTGCCTTAACTCTGGGCTGCGTTCGATTTATGTCCTGACCCAGTTCAACAGCATGTCACTGCATCGCCACATTCAGGCGAGCTATAAATTCGATAATTTTTCCCGCAGCTTCGTCGACATTCTGGCCGCACAACAAACGCCCGAAGGTTCGCAATGGTACCAGGGCACAGCCGACGCCGTTCGCCAAAACATGCGCTATTTCCTCGAGCGACCCTTTGAATTCTATTTGATTCTAAGCGGCGACCAGCTCTACCGGATGGATTTTCGTGCTCTTTTGCATCAGCACATCCGATCCGGGGCAGAGATCACTCTCGCCACAAAACCGGTCCCGCGTGATCAAGTCTCGGAATTCGGCATCATGCAGAGCGGAGAAGACAGGCGCATCACGCGATTTGTCGAGAAACCGAACGAGTCAAAAGTGCTCGACCAAATGAAAATGGGTCCTGACTTGCTCACCGCGATCGGACACGCCGCGGAAGAGGAACTGTTTCAAGCATCGATGGGCATTTACGTTTTCAACCGCGAAGTGCTGGTGGATTGCCTCAACAACGCGCTTGTAGATTTTGGCAAGCATGTCATTCCCGCCGCCATCCAGACGCGGAATGTCAGTGCTTATATCTTCGACGGCTACTGGGAGGATATCGGGACCATCCGCGCCTTTTACGAAGCAAACCTCGATCTGACTGACATTGTGCCCGAATACAGCTTTTTTGATGCGGACGTGCCTATTTATACTCACCCCCGCTTTCTGCCGGGCAGCAAGATCAATGGTGCAACCTTACGCCAGGCCATTATTTCTGACGGTTGCATCATTTCTGACGCACACCTGGAAAGGTGCGTTGTCGGGGTGCGCAGCATCATTCAGAGCGGCGCAACCATTCGCAACAGCGTCGTCATGGGCGCCGATTATTACCAAACCGACAGCACCACGCCGGGGCATCAAATTCCGATTGGGATCGGCAAAAACTGCGTCATCGATCGCGCGATCATCGACAAGAACGCGCGGATTGCGGACGGAGTCGTAATTACTCCCGAAGGCAAGCCGGAAGATCTGGACGCGGAGAATTATTATCTCCGGGACGGAATCGTGGTCATTCCGAAGGACGCGACGATTCCGCCCGGTTTTTGGATCTGATCGCTACCGGCGATCGGTCATGTTGGCGAACTGGCCCTGATTTTCCCATTTCTCCTGTTTGTTCCAGGGAATTTGGGATTCGCGTCCGGCCTGCGGATCGTCAACAAGGGCCGGTTTCGGTTTCTCGGTAGCGCAGCCTGCCAAGAGGGTGCATGCGACGAAAAGAAGCAACGATGCGATTGAACGTTTAGGAATTCGAGCCAGCATAAACAACGGTGTCACCAGGTTGCACCTGGACGCCACGCGCCAGGCTATTTCCTACAATATCGCCAATTGCTGTCGCCGGTTCAACGGAAGAAATGCGAATTTTTCCGATCGTTGTCCCGCCTCGCAGAACAAGCATTTCCGTGTTGGCCTCCACGCCTTGGTGCTCGCCAAGGTTCAACACCACAAAATTATAAGCGCGGTTGACCGCGAGGACCGTTCCACGAATTGCTCCGCGAAAGACCGTTTCTCGCCGCTTGATCGCGACTTCTGGACTCCGCATCTGTGCCCGGCTGGGCTGCATTTTTTCTGCCAGCAATGTCTTCTCATCCTCAGCAGCATCGATTTGTTTCCGTGCTTCATCGAGTTGGGCCTGTAATTCGGCAACCGACGGTGCGCCCGGGTTCGGACTGGCCGTGGTTTTCGTCAGCTCATCCAGGTGCTTCTGCAATTCAGCAACCTGGGTCTCATTGGCCCGTAGCTTTGAGACCAAATCGGATTTCTCGGTTTGCGTTTTGACCAGTTCAGCTTCAGCGCGAGCGACTTGGTTCTCGGTCTCAGCCACTCTAGATGATTGTGCTGCGATGTTCGCTTCGCGCGCGACTATATCCTTTTCCGCCTCGAGTCGACGGCGTTCAGCCATCTGTTCTCGCGCAGTGGTCGCATTGATGCCTACGCGAAGCGCCTTCACCTTTGTTGAATTCAAAACCCCAAAAACTGTGGAAGCGATTAACAGGAATACCGAGAAAAGGATGAGCGTTCTTGGAGAATTCACCGAGTGGGAAGATTACGCGCAGTTTTTAGCCAACCGGCCATGCTTTTCAAGACTTCAGTGCAAATGAGTGGTTCTTGCACGCCCGAGCACACGCCCGTATAGAAGTTGAATGGGGCAGCAACATCGCGTGCGAGCAAAACGAAAACGGCGCCGAGCTTACTGGGGGCGGCGAAAAACGAAAGAGAAAACTGCCCTCTCTCAAGCACCACGCGGCAAAGCCAAAAAAACTGCAAGCACGGGCGTGGTCGAATAACGCTTCGCACTCGAAATTCAGATGCGGCCGCGATATCTCATTGTCGATGGCCACAGCGCTATCTTTGGATGGCCGGAAATGGCGAAGCTACACGCCCGTCGCTCGTCGCTCGCACGGGATGTGCTCGTCAAGAAATTGCGCGCTTATCAGGATTACACTGGCGTCCGTGTGGTAGTGGTCTTCGACGGCACTGGTTCGACTCCGACAGACCTTTCTGAACCGCATGGGATACAGATTTTCTATTCGCGCGCAGGCCAACCTGCCGATGCCATCATCGAGCGTCTCGCTGGCAAGTATGGTGAAAAGTTCGATCTTGTCGTCGCCACGTCCGATCGGCTCGAGCAGGAAACGGCCAGCGCATGTGGCGCCAACTGTATTTCGATCGAAAACCTTCGCGCGCTTCTTGAGGAAGCGCTGCCGGATTAAGCCGCTCCCAACAATTCTCCTGCTGCCGGATGGCGCGTCGTTCCGAGGATGCGCGAAAGAACGCGATATAGCTGCTCGACCGGCAGATTCTTGCTGACGTAGCCATTAGCGCCGGCACCCAATGCCGCATGCATCTGGTCTTCATCGTAGCCGGCGCCGGTCAATACGATGACCGGCAGCGCGGAATCAAATTCGCGAACGAGGGAGACGAGTGAGATGCCATCGATTTTTGGCATTTTGAGATCAATGATTGCGACTGCACAATGATTGGCGCGTAACCAAGCGATCGCGCTCGAGGCATCTGTGATCGCGAAGCAACTGTGTCCTTTGCTTTCCAAATAGGCGCGGAAGAAGCCAGAGAGCGGAGCATCATCATCGACGATGAGAAACTCGACGCTTTCCGAAGATAGGTTCATTGGCTGGAATTTCTAGAATTGTGATAAGCATGAACTCTGCCAGGACTATCGCTTGGCCGGCGGCATTGCAGTCCGGAAGCCGGTGAACTTCAGAAGCCCAAAACATCTCTGAGGGTGACAATCGAAGTTACAATCCAAGCTTTGCTTCGAGTTTTTTCACCCGTTCGAAAAACTCACCGAGCCGTCGCACCCAGGCCAAATGCAATTTCGCCTCTCGAAGCGGGACCGAGGGCGTCGCCCACCAAACACCACCATTGAGGTTCTTTGAAACGCCGGTCTGAGCGCCGATGGCAGTGCCATCGCCAATCTCCACGTGACCAATGATCCCGACCTGTCCCCCGATCATCACCCGCTGGCCAATTCGCGCGCTTCCAGCGATACCAGTCTGTGCCGCAATGACCGTATGTTTTCCAATCACGACGTTGTGAGCAACCTGTACTAAATTGTCGATCTTCGCTCCCTCTTGGATCCAAGTGCGACCAAATCGTGCGCGGTCGATCGTTGTGTTTGCGCCGATTTCCACGTTATCGTCGATCTGCACGATGCCGATCTGCGGCACTTTTTGCTGACCCTCGGCTGTCAGCTCGAAGCCGAATCCGTCTGCCCCGATGACGACGCCGCTATGCAAGACCACATGCGCCCCGATCCGGCATCGTTCCCGGACTGTGGCGCGCGGATAGATTATGCAGCCTGGGCCGATAACCACATCGTGGCCAATGTAGCTTCCGGCGCCGATGGTGGTGCCGGCTCCAATTCGCGCGCCGGCCTCGATCACCACATATGGCTGCACCGAAACATGTTCACCTAGTTGCACGCTGTGATCGATAACGGCGCTCGGATGGATTCTAGGCGCAAACTGTACCGGCGCAGGAGCAAACCGCATCGCGATTTGCTCGAAAGCCTTAGCAGGGTTTTCCACCCTGATCACGGCAGCACCGATGTCGTCGGCAAAGTCGCGCGGCACAAAGACGGCGGAAGCGCGGGTTTTTCGAAGCTGCGTGCTGTAACGAGGATTATAGAAAAAGGAAATCTCGTTAGCCGTTGCTTCGGCCAATGATGCGGCGCCGAAAATCTGAGTTTCCCGATTCCCTTGGAGCTCGCCCTGGGTAGCTGCTGCGATTTCTCCGAGGGTCAAAGCTGCCTTGCTTTGCGTCAACGTGCCTTCACGCTGGCACGGACTGCATCGAGTTGTCCAGCCGAACCGAGCTTCTCGTTCTTGTGGGCGATGAAAGTGCCGTATTCGCTGACGAAAATTTTTCCCGGTTCGCGAAAATCGAATTTCTCGGGATGATCCCGGAAAAATTCCCGATGCACGCGCGTCCAAACGAGCCGGCCATCGGTATCGATGTTCACTTTCGTCACTCCCAATTTTGCCGCTGGGAGGTATTCTTCTTCATTCACTCCCCGCGCAGACGGATCGAGTTTTCCGCCAGCCGCATTAATTCGTTCCACTTCCGATTTCGGCACGCTGGACGAGCCGTGCATCACGATCGGGGTGGGCGGCAAACCGGCTTTCTTCACGTTCTCCCGGATTTTCTCGATCACGTCGAAGTGAAGCGATTGCTGACCTTTGAATTTATAGGCGCCGTGGCTGGTGCCGATCGCAGCTGCCAGCGAGTCGCATTTCGTTTGTTTGATGAATTCGACAGCTTCCTCCGGATTTGTCAGACAGGCATGACCCTCATCGACTGCGATGTCTTCTTCGACGCCTCCAAGCATCCCCAGTTCCGCTTCCACGCTGACGCCTTTCGGATGAGCGCGATCAACTACCCGTTTCGTAATCGCGATGTTTTTCTCGAACGGTTCGTGACTGGCATCAATCATAACCGAACTGTAAAAACCGGAATCGATGCAATCGTAACAGGTCTCTTCATCGCCATGATCAAGATGGACGGCGAAAATTGCATCAGGAAAAATCTCTTCCGCCGCTCGAATCATGGCTTCGAGCATACGTTTGTCGGCGTAACTTCTGGCCCCTTTTGAAAGCTGGATAATGAATGGCGCTTTGCTCTGGATATTTCCTCGGAACAATCCCAGCAACTGCTCCATATTGTTAATATTGTAAGCGCCGACGGCGAACTTTCCGTAGGCCACCTTGTAGAGCTGGGCGGTAGTGACGATCATAAATATTTCAGAAACGGTATAGAAGATCGGATTGAGACCCGACGAAACGCCCAAATTAAATCCGAAATCGAAAATCTGAAATAGGAATTCTTACCCTATTCGGACTTCGCCCTCGCTGGCAAGGCAATGGTGACCGATGTCCCGCGCGTGCTCGTATCGATATCGACGCGCCCGTTATGATCGAACACGGTTCGCTTCACAATCGGCAAGCCTAGCCCCATTCCGCGCGCCTTTGTCGTGCAAAAGGGAGAAAAAACTTTCTCCTTCATCTCCGGAGCAATGCCGCGCCCGTTATCTTGGATTGTCACCAGCACGCCGCCTCCGCGGTCGCCGTGGCGAAGTGGTTTGGCTGAAAGAACGATGCGGGGTTTCTTTTGATCCCGGACCGCTTCAGCTGCGTTCGCCACCAAATGAGCGAATGCTTCAGCCAGCGCATCTTCGTCTCCCACAACGGTTGGCAGGTCCGACGAAAGCTGCGTCTCGACCGGAACACCGCCATTCGTTCCAAACTTCGTCCGGGCCAATTCGAGCCCGCGCTTCACTGGAGCCCGGATATCGAGCGGTTTCATATTCAGCTCGGCCGGATGCGCGAAGGAGTTGATCTGAGTAATGATTTTGTCCAGTCGATCGATTTCCTGGACGACAATATCGGTGAAATTCTTTCGAAAATCAGCGTCATCAAATCGTTCAGGTAGAAGCTGAGCGAAGGTTTTAATGGCGACGAGAGGATTGCGAATTTCGTGTGACATGCTCGCGGCCAAATCAGTCCAGAACGCCGCGCGATCAACAAGGTCCTGCTTCTGCCGGAGATTTTCCTCCGCTGTCAGGTCATGAATGACAGCAACGGCGCCCAGCGAAGTACGACGATCTGCGAGTCGGCGTGTCTCGACAGAGAGAGAACGCCGCGTATTAGGATCAATCCATTGCTGCGGCGGCAGGTTGTTTGTCGCGTCCAGCGTGTTGCGCAACATCATCGCGAGCTTGCTCCCCGCAATTTCAACGGGCCGATTAAGCGCCTCTTCCGTTTTGACGCCGAGGATGTTTTCAGCCGGCGAATTAAACCATCGCACGATCCCTCCTTCGTCAATCGCAACAATTCCCGGCGGGATCGACTTCAGAAGCGTTTCAGCGAGCGTTTTTTGGACCGAGATCTCCTCGTAAAGAAGAGCGTTTTCCAGGACGGTAGAGACCTGTTCCGCGAGCACGGTCAAGGCTTCCAAATCGGCGTAGCCAAACGGTTGTCCGGTCACACGATGGCCAAAGAAAAGCCAGCCGATGATGCGGCCTCCCGCGTAAAGGGGCGCAATAACTTCGGCTCCGGAGCTATCGAGAGCGCGGCGCAAGAGTATGCGCTGATTTTGACCTCCGAGCTGGGCGAGATTGCCGCGCGAAATCAGATGAGCGTGGGTCTCGAACCAACGGACCAGCGGATCGCGTTCGGTGTACTCAAGTTGGTCCGTTTCGGGCAAAGACCGAAGTCCGGCGCGAAGCCGATAGCTGTCGCCGTGGCGAATTCGAGAGAAAATTCCCACCCGTGTCACCCCCGCCGCGTCTGCCACTTGTTCCACAATATTATTGAGGAGCGTCTCGACGTCCTCGAAACGACGAAACACCCGCGCGAAACGCAGCATCGGAAGCGATGGGGAATAGACTCGTTCCGGCGCACGCTCCGAATGGCGCTCCCAATCCGGCAGCGGGACCTGTCGTGAAGTGTCGCGCAGTTCTCGATTAGCCTGTATTAAGTTCAAATAGTCAAACGCCCGCCCGATTAGTGCCTGAAAGCGGCGCCGTTCCAATTGCAAATCTTCGGCCGCGTAAATCCCAGATTGCTCAGCATCGCGCAGCGGTTCAGAACGTGGGGCGCCAAGCGCAATGAGAAGTGAATCGGACCAATCCTGCTGCAACTTCTCCAGCAAATCGCGACATTCTTTTGCCCGCAGATCCATGATGACCACGGCAGGCGCCACCTGTTGCAGAACCGCCTCGAGACGATCCGGTTCGGCCACGTGTCGGACTTGCGCCATCGTGCGCAGGAACGCTTTGACTCGCCGCAGCAGATCGCCGTCTTGAGAATAAAGGATGCAAACAGGCGAAAGCGTCACGCTACCGCTACCTCCTGATTAAAACGAACCAGCGGCAAAAGAATATGAAAGACAGTGCCTTTACTCAGTTCGCTTTCGACTTCGATCTGGCCGCAGTGCTCTTCAATAATGCCATGAACGACAGATAGACCCAGACCTGTTCCGTAATCTTTCGTCGTAAAAAATGGATCGAAGACATGCGGAATATCTTCTGCTCGAATTCCATCACCGGTGTCCCGAATGGAGATGCACAATGCTTCTGTTGCTTCCTCGTCCTCGGCCGAGAGCTGCGAAACTAAGACGTCACCGGAGCGGATTTTTGTTGTCACGGTTAACTCGCCACCTTGTCTCATTGCATCCATCGCATTCAGAAAGAAGTTCAAAAAAACCTGCTCCAATTGGTCGGCATCAGCGCGAGTCGTATCGATGTCCGCCTCCCACGACTTCGTCAGCTTGATTTCTTTTTGATACAAGCGGTGCTGGATGAGCAGCAGGGTTTTGTCGAGGATTTCATGAACGCGCATCGGGCGGAGGAAAGGCTTGGCCGGACGTGCAAAACGAAGAAGCTGGTTCACGAGCGAGTCGATACGGTTGATTTCGTGGACAATGAGGTTGGAGAAAGTCTCGCGGAAGTCGGATTCGCTATAACGCTCGGGAAGCAATTGAGCGAAAGTCTTTATCGAAACGAGCGGGTTCTTGATCTCATGGGCCATTCCGGCCGACAAAGTACCAAGACTGGCTAATCGATCGCTCCGTCGAATTTGAAGCTCGAGACGTTTCAAATGGGTTATGTCGGTAATAACGATAAGGGCGCCGAGTAATTGACGATCTTGACTATGGAACGTCGAGCTACTTGCCCGGGCATATACTACGCCTGAACTAGAGCGCAGATAGATCTCGCGGTCTTCCTGTCGTTCACCTGATTGCAGGGTCGTTTCCAGTATAGCGCATAGAGAACCGGGCAAATCGCGAATCGTCTTTTCCAACGTTGCCTTGGCGTCCAAGCCGGTGATCTTCTCCGCTTCACGATTGAATACCGATATACCGCCGTCGGCATCCGCGGCGATTACGCCCGTAGTCAGGTTCTGAAGTAGAATCTCGTTATAAATCTTGGCATTCTGAACTTCGGTAAATAACTCTGCGTTCTCGATCGCCACAGCCAGTTGTCCGCACAAGATCTGGAGCGCGTCTTGTTCGACGCTGCCGTAGATGCGGCCGGATAAGCGTGGACCTAGCAGCATGACCCCAACTAGATGCTCACGAGAAAAAATTCCCAAAGCAGCAGCGACTCCGAGTTCTTCCAGCCTTTTTCGAATCGCGGTCGTGGCAGCCGTCGCTCGCCTACGGTGAAGCTCGTCTAGGATAAGTGGTTCGCGATGATTCTTGAGCCAAGTGATCAACGGGCCGTCTGCGGAAATTTCGAGTCGGAGATCCAACGCAGAGCCATTGAAACTCGAATAGCGCCGCACAAAACCTTTTCGATCCTCTAAAAAGATTGCAACATTGTCCGTCCCCACTGCTTCGGCGATAGTAGAGGCGAATCGGCGAAGTAGATCGGGCAAAGTCGTAACTGATTCCAAAATAGCAGTTGCCTTCTGTACGGTGGCTCGAAAATCTAAACCGCGCGTGCCTACGAACAGGCGATCGACCAGCTTTTGCGAGACGCCGCGAGCTGACGCCATGGCAAAAGCCACCATAACTGCGGCGGTGATATGGGCGACAGATCTAGCGCTGGCCGGCACCAGTGGACCGAAGACGGCGAAAACCAGCCACCAAACCAAACCGTAGAGCGCTAGGACGTAAGCAGTGAGCAGCGCGTAGGACATGGCTCGACGAAGGAAAAATCCCACGTCCATGATCTTCTGTGTGGCTATGCCATAGGCGACGATCAGGCTGAAAAGAAGAATCCGAAATGGCGCGAACCAGACTAGACGCGACCGGTCAAGGAAGAAGCCTAGGCTGAAAGCAACGAGCACGGTGCCGAGAGTTGCCACGGCGCCAGTAAGAATGAAGGCGAATTCGGCGCGTCTAAGACCCGTCGCTTGTCTTGCATCACGCGCATAATTGATGATCACCGCCAGTCCGGCGATTACGAAGTAGAAGACATATACAACCGAAGCATTCCCATACACGGGTACCGGTAGCGCAATCAGCGCTCCCGCCGGTTGTGAAAAGCGCGCCCCCTGTAAAAAGAACTTTGTTTGGCAGAATGTCGCGATAGCAAGCGCCGCAATGAGCCACAGCCATGAGTCGCGCAAAATCCCTCCCCAGCTCCGATCCTGTTTCTGAATCGATAACCGGAGAAGGTTAGCAGCGGTGAGAATTAACGCCGCCGCTGCTGACGCTTGACGAATATAAAGCGCCGCCGCTTCAGTGCTCCTTGCTGAGAGAACCGAATACAAGCTCCCCAGCCACATCACGATGAAGAGCGAGAGCAGCAGGAAACATTGGTTCGATTTGCGTCGCGGATTGGCTTGAAATACGGCCAAGCCCAAAACCAGCTGAATGACTATCGCCGCAAGGGTCGGGGCCGCGGCACTGTTTATCAACATGGGATGCGATTCACCAGCATCGTGCTTGCGCTTCCTCCGAGCCCACGAACATTCACTAGAGCACAATCCACTTTTGCCTTTCGGGGGCGATCCGGCACGAAATCGAGATCGCACAGCGGATCTTGGACTTCGTAATTAGCTGTTGGCGGGATCGTCTGGTCACGGAAGCTCAGTGCGCATGTCGCGATCTGCAGCGGTCCGCCGGCTGACAGTGGGTTTCCAGTCACTCCTTTGATCGAGCTAATGGGAATTGAATAAGCTCGTTCTCCAAAAACCTCTTTGATGTAGCGGACTTCAGCTGAATCCAAGGCTGGATGTCCCGGCCCGTAAGCAGAAATGTAATCGATGTCATCTGTCATTCGTGCCGCATTTGCCAATGCGAGCTTCATTGAGTCGACAAGGCCCGATCCTGGATCCTCAGGAGAGTGGTCCCGTTGTCTCGCATAACCGCCGATTTCAAGATAGACATGTGCGCCGCGGGCCTGTGCGCGCTCAAGATTTTCGAGCACGAATATTCCGGCGCCCTCCGAAATTACGCCAGAATCGCGTTCCAGATCGAACGGCCGACTTGCTTTTTCCGGATCGCCGTTGCGACAGGAACTAAGTCCTGTGACAATAAAGGCAGCTAAACTATACTTCGTAATCGGAGCATCCGTCCCTCCCGCTATTGCCAGCTCTGCTTCTCCGGACAAAATCATATTCGCCGCGACGGCAACGGCATCGAGACCAGAAGGACACGCGGAGGAGACAGTCGCCGCACGTGCGCAAGCCCCTATCCGGTCAGCAATCACGTTCGCGGCGGCCTGAGGTGACAAGGCGCTAAGTGTTATGGGGGATACGCCATCTGGCCCGCGACGATCGAAGTCGCTGAAACCGCGCTCAATGATATCCATGGCGCTAGTACTGACGCCGATAACGACGGGCGTAGGACTTGGCAAATCGAGGTTATTGACATCCAAACCAGCATCTTTTAAGGCCATCATGGTTGCGGCATAAGCAAACTGCGTATGCCGTGCCATGCGCTTCGGTTTTAGTTCTGCTTCAATGTACTGGCTCGGATCGAAATTCTTCACTTCGCCCGCAATCCGGCTTTTCAAGTTCGAAGCATCGAAAAGTGTGATTGGGCCGATACCGCTGCGGGCGGTGAGAAGGGACTTCCAAAAGGCTTCCAAGCCGATGCCATTAGGCGCCAGGATACCCATTCCAGTTACGACGACGCGGTTGCGTTTAATCATGACAAATAACAGAGAAAAAGAGAAAGAGCCCCCCCGGTGCGCGCCCGCCGAAAAGTGGCAGAAATGTTAAGGATGGAAGCGGGGGAGCCACTGGCGTATGCTAAAGTAACCGATTCTAATATCTACATTAAATGCGGTCATTATATTTCCCAACCCTTGCCCGCTTACTTATTCACATTTTTGTCTTCAATTCACAAGGTCGATTCTTCGCCACAGCCTAGCCTCGGCTCAAATAATGCACTCCGTTATCCTTACGAGTTGCCGATTTAAATTTCTCACTTGACTGGGCACGCCCCTAGCTGTCATTCGCCCGACTTCGCATGATCCGTACCGCCGAGCAGCCAAAGGTTCTCATTATCGATGATGAAATGGGACCGCGCGAAAGTCTGCGCATGCTGCTAAAACCCAATTATCAAGTTCACACGGCTGATAATGTGGAGTTGGGGCTGCAGTTGCTGCAAGAAAACGCACCCGATGCAATCGTCATGGACATCCGTATGCCGGGCACCAATGGCATTGATGGCCTGCGCAAGATCCGGGAGATCGATCCTTACCTTTCCGTAATTATGCTTACCGGTTTCGGTGCGCTCGAGACCGCGCAGGAGGCGCTCCGGCTGGGCGCAAACGATTATATTAATAAGCCGTTTGACGCCGCGAAAATGCGGGAGGTAATCAGTCGCAATGTCGAACGCACGGTCGCTCACCGCAAAAGCGTAGAGGCAGCGCAAGAGATTAAAGAGCTCAATCAACGATTAATGGGCGAGCTTGCCCAGAAGGAGCATCTCGCGTCGTTAGGGCAGGCCTCGGCCGAATTCGTCCACGACCTCAGCAATCCGCTCACGATTGTATGGGGATACGTGCAAATTTTGGCCAAGAAACTCGAGCAATCAGGTTACGGAAGTAGCAACGGCGCAGGCGCGAGTTCTCCGAGGGAATTGAACATCATCGAGCAAAACGTCCGCCTCTGCCGGGACCTCCTGACGATGTGGCAAAGCTATGGCAGTACCCGCGGAACGAGGCCGACGCCTCTTTCGATTTCGCAAATCGTGCGTGAAGTGGTCAAAAGCAGTGGTGGGATGGCCGTGGAAAGCGGTGTGGAACTGAATTGCAATATTTGTGAGGAGGAGTGCACCGTGCTGGGTGAGCCGACCCAACTTACGCGCGCGATTCAAAATGTGATTATGAACGCCATCCAGGCCTCGGCGGAAAAGAAAGGCTCGGTTGCGGTCAGTTGCGTAGCAAAAGATTTTTACGCCGATATTCGCGTGGAAGATACCGGTTACGGTATCCCGGCGGAACAAATGTCGAAGATTTTCGAGCCATATTTTACGACGAAACAGGGCAAGAACGGGACTGGCCTCGGATTGTACATCACGAAAAAGGTAATCGAGGATCACCACGGTTCGATCAAAGTGGAAAGCACACCCCAGGTTGGTACGGCTTTCACACTACGCCTTCCGCTCGTGGCTGACTGACAGCCGGTTTCACTTGTCACGCTCGCGTGCTTTCGGTTTGTTGCCAGGATGTCGGCAACCTACGAGATCGCGCCACTCTTTTTGATCAGAATCGCCGGCGTGCCGTTCGACGCGGTTGACGGAATCGCGACCACAAGCACCGCTGCCGCTGCCCGGGAACTAATCTTCACCCAAGACAATCTCGAACGAACGAAGACGGCCGCGATAGACCTTCTTGGCCGTCGCGACACTGGGTTCACACGGGAAACTTTTCACGAATTGCGGCGGGCCGTGCGGAACAACCGGCCCCTGAAGATCGAATCAAATGCCCCATTGGAGCTATCTGATTACGGGCGCGCTCTAATGGCGGCTGAGCATGCCGGCCAGCGATTAGACGAGATCTTAGCGCGCGACCTCGAGAAGTCTCGTCTCGCTCTGCTCGCTGCTTCGCGCCGATTTCTTCCAGCGTATCTCATCTTTGGTGCCGGCAGTGCCCAGCAACTATTGAATTCGCTCGAAACTGATCTTTCTCCCCGAAACAAACGTGCCCGTGAACGCGAACGCCATTTGCTCCTTTATTTGCAACGAGTCGCGGCGAAAAACGATACCTTCAGCGAATTCGGTCCCTCCAGCTGGGGTCGCATCGATCCGGCGATTGCCGGAGTGCAATTCGATCCCGCACCGGGAATAACGGAGCGAGATGCATTTCTGGAGCGGTGGACGGCGAATGCAGTTGCGGCGGCGATTAACTCCGATCCAGAAGTTTTTCCCGAGTTGCGCCCGCGCCCAAATCCCATTGGTCTGATGATCGACGATAACTTCATTTTTACGGACACGGGTGAAGCGCATCAAGTCGGGGCCTCGGGAGCGGCGGTTTTGGTACGTTGCGATGGAAACACGCCAGTGTACGCGTTCGCTGAGTCCACTGACATAATTCGCGATCTTGTTGCCCGGCGAGTCCTTGTCGCGGCCGCGGAAATTCCCGCGCTCGATCCCTTCGCCTTTGAAGCTCTGCACAGGGAGGTCGCGAATTGGCGGCCGGGTGCAGTACGCGATCGATGGTTACCAATGGTCCGTTCACTCGCCGAGTTGCCACGTAAATTTGCCGCTTCCTCGAAAACGGAGCAGCGTCAGCAAATCTTAAGAGAGGCAAGCGAACGCCTAGCGGCCGTCGGAGCAAACCCAATAGCTGGGCGACGGTCGCTTTATTCAGCAATCAATCCGATTGCCGAAGAATGTTTCCGCAAGACGCATTTCGTAATTAACCAAAAGCTCATCAACGAAATTGCAACGGAAGCAGAACCGTGGATCGATTTCTGGCGAGACACGTATGCTTATGTTGCAGCACGGGTCACAGCGAATCTTCGCGCGTTACTGCGAAAGGCGTCGTCGAAAGGCGGTACGATCGCACTCCCTGCCTTTTTGCGTTTTTGCGAGGCTGCCAAAGTTCCGCTGACCGGGCCGGGATTGGTCGGGATGGCTCACGTCGCTTTTGAGGAAATTAAAGCAGCCTTTCGGGAACAACTGCGACCCCACGCGGCAAGAGCTGAATACGAGCTAAGTGTCGAAGACTGTCACCTCGTACGCCGCAATTTTGACTATCCGAAATTTGATGAATTCACGTATCCTTCAGCCGATCTGCAGCTTGCCGCGCCTTCGATCGAAGCGATTAATGGCGGCGATTATCAGTGGATTATCGGCGAATTGCATCCACCTGTCGCCATTTTGCATCACTGTATGTATTGGAGTTGTCCCGACCCCGCGGCGTTGAAGCGGGGTCTTGAGTCGATGCTTAATGGTATGCCGGTTTGCCATTTTGGATTCTTTGCTGCCGATTTCACTGCGCACACCACAGTCCGCGTCTTTGACGCTTTACCACAAAGTTCGGTCTTTGTTTCTCGGCAGCGTGCGCACCCGGATTGGAGATGCATTCCACCATCAGAGGTAGAGGTCTTTATCGATGAGAAAAGTGGTGATGTCGCTCTACATCAGCGCGGCACGAAGGAATATCTTGGTTCCTTTGCGCGTAATTGGGTGATTCCGCTTGGATTTCATCCTTTTCAGTTCGGGTTGTCACCCCATATGCCGCGGCTGCGCTGCGGCAAAGTGATCGTGCAACGGCGCGCCTGGACGGTTTCGGCTGGCGAGCTCGGAACCGGAGATTTCTCCGGTATTTCACGCGCTCTTGTCATAGCGGTCGAGAAATTGCGCGCGGCACAGGACTGGCCGCGCTTCGTTTACATCCGTCCGACGGAACAGGCGTTGCGGCGGAGTGGGGCGGAAGGCCGTGACAAAGATACCAAGCCTGTGTTTATCGATCTTGAGAGCTATCTCTTTCTGGAAATTTTTCATCGTTGGTTAACGAAAGCGGGCGAGCTTGAGGTGACTGAAATGTTACCGGGCCCGAGTGATCTTTGCTGGCAGGAACGTGACGGCCGTCGCACGTTCGAACTACGCACCCTGGTCGTTCCGCGAACGTGAAAATCATCGCGGTTGCCAATCAAAAGGGAGGCGTCGGCAAAACCACAACGGCAGTGAATCTGGGCGCCGCTTTGGCTGAGCTGGGCCAGCGTCTTTTACTGGTCGATCTCGATCCTCAAGGCAACGCCACCAGCTCCACGGGTATGCAGGAGTTTGAAGGGCAGAGTCTCTACGATCCGCTCCTGGGTGAGTCATCGATCATCGATAAAATCCTTCCGACGCGATTGGAGCGATTGTTCCTCATCCCGGCTAATATCGATCTAGCAGGCGCGGAAGTGGAGATTGCGCGAATGGAAGATCATTTGCTGCGGCTGGCCACTGCTCTGCGGCCGCTCCGGCAGGATAATGCTTTTGACTTCGTATTCCTCGATTGTCCGCCATCGCTCGGCATTCTCATGACCAACGCGCTTGCTGCCGCGGATGAAATTCTCACTCCGATTCAGTGCGAATATTTTGCGCTCGAAGGCTTGGTAAAAATTGTGCGGATCGTTGAGCAAGTGCGCGATTCGGGCGCCAACCCTCAAATCGAAATTGGCGGCATCGTCATGACGATGTTCGACAGCCGCACCAAAATAAGTGCACAGGTTGTCGCTGAAGTGCGACAACATTTCGCCTCAAAGGTGTATCGAACAGTAATTCCACGCGCGGTGCGATTGAGCGAGGCGCCCAGTTTCGGCAAGACGATTTTAGAATATGACGCAGCTGGGACGGGGGCGCGGGCCTATCGCGCCTTAGCGGAAGAATTCATTCAGCGACAGGTGGCCGAGCGAACCTGACGTTGCCAGGTTTCTTGGTTCATCGAGAAAACAATGGTTGGAAATCCCCGGAAGGTGGTGCGCTTTTCAATCGTCATCCCGTTTTTTTCCATAACCCGGCGCGAGGCGTGATTGTCCGGGTGAATGAGCGAGATTACGCGCTCCAATTGCAAGTCACGGAAAGCATGATCTCGGATAGCACACGCAGCTTCAGTTGCGAGACCGCGGTTCCAGAAGTCCGGATGCAAACGGTAGCCGATCTCGATTTCTTTGGCGCCGTCAACTTCCTGATGCAGAAAGCCGCAGTAGCCGATGAGGCTGCCAGTTTCCCGCTCGATCACGGCAAATTGCGAGGGTAATCCGGCCTGACTCCATAGAAGTACTTTTTGAAGGAATGTCGCCGTTTGTTGTCGTGTCATTGGCCCCATCGAGAATTTCATGAATTCCTCATTAGCCATCAGCTCACCGATGCGGTCGAGGTCGCTCTCAGCAAAGGGACGCAGAATTAAACGCGCTGTCTGAAGAATCATTGCGAGGGGTAGTAGATATTCCGAAGCTAAATTTTCCCATTATCTTTTGCACGCGAGAGCCGCGCAGATGCCGAAGAATTATTGTGGTACGATGGAAACGTATCGACTCATGATTGAACAGAGTGGAAGGAAAATTGCACAGGCTGGTGACAATGTCTGGATGCTGGCGCCCGTGCCGGACACCACGAGTCTGGCGAAAGTAGCCGCGGCCTCGAAGTCGTGCACGGCCTGTCCGCTCTACAAAAATGCCACCCAAACTGTCTTCGGCGAAGGTCCCAAGCACGCCACCATGATGCTGCTCGGCGAACAACCGGGTGACTACGAGGATGTCGCGGGAAAACCATTCGTCGGACCGGCTGGGAAGATTTTAAATCGCGCTCTCGAAGAGTCTGGCATCGATCGGGCCGAAGTTTACGTCACGAATGCGGTTAAACATTTCAAATGGGAGCCGCGCGGGAAACGTCGCATTCATCAAAAACCAAGTTCGCGCGATATCGCGGCGTGCCGTCCCTGGTTGGAAGCGGAATTACGCTTGGTGGAACCACATTTGCTCGTCTGCCTGGGCTCGACTGCAGGACAGGCGGTTTTTGGGCCCGCATTCCGCGTGACAAAAGAGCGGGGCAAAGTGTTGGAATCGCCTTTCGGTAAAAAAGCAGTAGCAACGGTCCACCCCTCGTCGCTCTTGCGTCAGCCGAACGAGGAATCGCGCGAACGCGAATACAAGCTCTTCGTGGCCGATCTGCGGGTCGCGGTGAAAGCGGCGAAATGATGAAAGCTGTAGCAATGGCGCTCTGTCGCTGTGCAGAAATTTCCTCAGTTCCTGTTATGATCCGCGGCCCGGGAATTGCCCGCCAGCGTCGCTGTCGATCAACCTAAATTCTTGGGCTAGCTGAAGGAGACGTGACCGGCGAGATTCCTGGAGAATCGCCTGTCTTCTTATCTGCGCGTTTTGGTCGATGCGCTTGCTGCGCCGCGATCTCGGCATCGGTTAACGGGCCCAAGCTCACCGTTCGCGCCTCCATCGATCCGTTGGGTTCTTTGTAATAAGTCCCTCGAACTTCTTCGTTCGCTACTATGTCTCTTATCGCCGCCGGCCGACCCGCTTTCGTGACGACTGTTTTATCGGTAATCTTCAACAAAGCCGATTTCTCCTTGCCCGCGATGGTGAATGTCTTCGCTTTCTCATCCGTGGACACGATCATGCCGTGAAACGTAATCGGATGCAGTTTTGCCGCCGCCGAGCTTGCAGGTGACGCGGTCGGGCTGGCTTTCACCGTGGTCGCTGGCCGAGGCGACACACTCGGCGAGGGGGAAGTCTTTGACGGCGCGCCAGGCGTGCTCAGCGGAAGGCCGATGCCGATCAGAGCGAGACCAGCCCCGAGAATTCGAAAGCGTTTGTATATCATATTTGCGGCTTCATACAGAATCGACCGAGGCAAAATGGGAAATTTGCTGCAAAACCGATTATGCATGACCTGATCAAAAGCAACCGAGATGAGCGCCAACGATGACATTCGAGGTGGAGCTTGCCACTTGTCGGGCGTGAACCGTTTCGCGCAGAAGCTCGCTCAGCATCAGCTGACGCTGCGCCACACGTGCACTGAAGTGTTACAGGTGAACGTGGGGAAGCTTTGCAATCTCACCTGTGGGCACTGCCATGTGAATGCTGGGCCGAAGCGCAAAGAAATCATGGAGCGCTCCACGATCGATCGCATCGTGGATTGGTTGGCGCTAACGGATATTCCGACGATCGATCTGACCGGTGGCGCGCCGGAAATGATTCCCGATTTTCGCTACTTCATCGACCGGGTGAAGGCGCTCTCGCCGTCGCGTCACGTGATCGATCGGTGCAATCTGACGATTTTGCTCGAGCCCGGCTATGATGGACTGGCCGAGTTTCTGGCTGAGCGCGAAGTCGAAATCATCGCCTCGATGCCCTGTTATTCGGCGAAAAACGTGAACGCGCAGCGCGGTCACGGTGTTTTCGATGCCAGCATCGAAGCGCTGTATCGGTTGAATTTGCTGGAATACGGCAGTGATTTACCGTTGCACCTGGTCTACAATCCAGTCGGTGCGTTTTTGCCGCCGCCCCAAGCCGAGCTCGAAGCCGATTACAAGCGGGAGCTGCGTGAACATTTCGGGATCGTCTTCAACAAACTTTACACCATCGCCAACCTGCCGATCGCGCGCTTTGCCTCTTATCTGCAACACAACAACAAGCTGGAGGAATACATGCAGTTGCTAATCGAAAATTTTAATCCAGCGACGAGCGAAGGCTTGATGTGCCACAATACCATCAGCGTAGGCTGGCGAGGTGAAGTTTACGATTGCGACTTCAATCAGCAGCTTGGAATGCAATGGCAAAATGGCCGGCTGCTGTTTCTTTGGGATGTCGATCCCGAGAAGGTTGAAAATCGCGAGATCATGACTGGCAATCACTGTTTTGGTTGTACGGCCGGTGCGGGCTCGAGCTGCGGCGGCGCGATTCTATAATCGCGGGAAGACGTAATTACGCGCAGCGCGACTGTATGGACTTTCGCGGTTAGAAGTGGACTGAATTTCTGGGCGACGAACGGACGGCGGTCGTTCATTGCGCGCCGTTCGAGTGTTGCGGGACTAACGGGAAAGGTTATGCCGAAGCGCGGCGCCGAGTTCCGCATGTCGCTGACAGCTAACCAGGTGATCATTAACCATACCGGTCGCTTGCATCAATGCGTAGCAGATCGTCGACCCCGCGAACTTAAATCCGCGCCGCAGTAAATCGCGGCTCATCGCATCGGACTCCGACGTGCGCGCGGGCACGTCCGCCATGCGCCGCCAGTGATTCTGGATCGGCTTGCCGCCGACGAAGCTCCAGAGATAGGCATCAAAACTCTCCAGTTCTTCTTGCACTGCGAGAAACGCCTTCGCGTTCTGGATTGTGGCTGCGATTTTCAGCTGGTTGCGGACGATCCCGGCGTCGGCAAGCAGTCGCTTCACATCGCCCGCGCTATAGCTCGCGATCTTCTCCGGGCGAAATCCATCGAATGCCTTCCGATAGTTTTCGCGTTTCTTTAGGATGGTCATCCAGCTCAGCCCCGCCTGAGCGCCTTCGAGGATCAGGAATTCGAAAAGTACGCGATCATCGTGCACCGGCACACCCCATTCTTGGTCGTGATAAGCAATAGCCGGTTCGGTAGTGGCCCAGGGACAACGCGGCACCTGCCGATCATGCACGATTGCGACGGAAATCGAAGGGCAAATTGCATCACAGCGGAATTGTTCTATGGGGCGGGGATTGTTTGGGCCAAGAACAACACACTGCGAGAGAACGGGTGGATCTTGGGTTCAAATAAAACTCGAATTCTTCACCTTAAACTGCGGCCAAAAACTTTTTGGGGTATAGCTCAGTTGGTAGAGCGTCTCGGTCGCAATGAGTCCACTGCGGATTTGCTTACGTTATCCCACGCGCTCACACGTGTTCACGTAGAGGGAAGAGGACACAATCGCGGTTATCTCACGTTGTCTCACATGTGCTAAGAAATGGGGCGCGAGTGGACAAAGCCGGCGTACAAAACGCGCGCGCGCGATTGCGTCACTGTTGTCTATCGGTCGCTGCGAAACCCTGTTAGCCAGCAGCGCGCTTTCTGCTAGTCGCGTCGCAATTTTCCGCAAAAGGCTCGCCGAATTATCGTGTCGACTCGTAGCGGATGATGAGGATTGGGCTGGCCGTGGTCGGAATTCCGCCGAACCGATCGCATGGCTGCGGAACACCAGAGACGGAGCTCATGACATAACACTTTTTCCTTACGCTCTTCCCCGTCTGCTGTGCTGTCTTAATTACCAAGGTCTTGCTTGGATCAGCCGCGAACATCGATGCGCAAATTATCAGCGTGACAGACGCGATGGCGCATTGCCTCATCCAACCGGCCAAGCACGAAAGCCTGCACGGCGTATTCATACTCGTAAAGTGACAGAAAGTCCGGCTGCTGGCAATTCGCAATCGGGAGCCACTGTAGTCACTTCGGATGTGAGATTGTGACTTGAAAATTGCTGCTTCATTTCGGCTCATGGTGGCGTCCTCAGAGCGGCAGAGTCCATGCTTCACGCGCCAATAAAAAAAAACTCCTTTTTGATACGCGGATGATCGCACAGATGGCTCCTCCGCTTTTGATGCCTCTCATTTCTGGCATTCGGATAGAAGGAAAAAGCGCGAATGCACTTGTTTTGTCCAGAAATTCCTATCGTCATTGTCAAGACGGGGAATCTCTTGGTGCGCAAGGCGCAAAACAGCCCGTTATAGTGACTCTGTCAGTCGTGACTATCCTCATTTCGAGCGCGTGGTCGGGTGCGCCGAACCCGCGGTCTGGCGGCCGGTCCGTGGCAGCACCCGACTTGCATTCTATGATACGTCTCGAACCAGTCATTGATTTCATCACGCGCGTGCCGACGATGATAGCAATGTAGGCCTGGGTCGCTGAGACACTTGAGCGGTCGGACTTTCGCTCCTCGCTCTCGTCAGAACGAGCGACGGAGAGCTTTAAACGCTGAGTCGCCTTTGTCGGCAAAATTACTTATTATCTACGCGCCAATTTCAGCGCAATCCCTTGCTCGCTTACTCGATGATTTGCTACAATCGGATTCGCGTGAATCCCCCATCGCTCCCAACCCAACCTAAGGGTGCAAAGCCCGCAAACATTTTTGCCCAGGTTTTCTTCGCGATAACCGCAGCCATCATCGTTATTGGAATCATCGTTTGGCTGAAAACCAGCTATGTCGCGAACGAGCATGCTCGCACGAATTTGCAGAACCTAATTGCTCACGCCGACACTTACCTCCACCTGTGGAACAAACATACTAGCCGCGTTCCCACGGCGCCAGCCGATGCCTCGCCATCCCGTTCGGTTAGCGCTAAATCAGCGCCGTTGAAATCGCCGGTCGCAGTTACGTCAATCACTCCGCCGCGCATTCCGAATATCATCACGCTGACAAAGCCGGTTTCGATCACGATTCCTTACGGAATAATTGGACTGCGGATTGGAACAAAGGTCCAGCTGTTATCCCGCACCAGCGATAAAGTCCGCGTCCGGCACGATGGCATCGATTACGAGATTCCAATTTCGGCCACCAACCTGCGATGAGACCGGATGTTAAATAAATATAAGCTCGCGCGACCCGGCTACATCGACTTGGTTAGGTTATTGACGGTGGTCTCGAACTAGTTTTCCGGAGCCTCGGTTTAAACCGAACAGCGAGGTTCTGAATGATGTAATTCCATTTGACGACCAGCTAAGAGGAGAAGCCGTCTGCCCGTAAAACTGCCGTGACCGCGTTTCATGTGCTGGTCGAGGAATCGCGTAGTATCCAATCGTGCGTGCAATAGTAGAGATTCTCTCAAATGCATTCCGTTTGAACTTCAAGTTCGATATGGTGCCATCTTGGGTTGAAATTGAGCCCGAATTCTTCACTTTAATGCGCGCTGTCGAAAAAGACTTTCGGGGGTATAGCTCAGTTGGTAGAGCGTCTCGTTCGCAATGAGAAGGTCAGGGGTTCGAATCCCCTTACCTCCAAAGCCGCAGGCGCGGAGGTAAAATCCAACCTCCCAGCGATAGCGGAGAGCAAAGACTGTCGTGCGGTCGCCCTAGCCAAACCGGACCGCATTCGAGCGACGACTCTCTTTGAGGTATAGTTTCATATGAACACGACTCAAACTGCCCCGGCGATCACGTTTGAACTGGATGAGCGTGGCGTGTTGTTGACTTGCCCTCAATGCGGCAAGCGCAATCGGCTAAGATACGAAGGCCTGAAACAGACGTTTCATTGCGGCCAGTGTCGGGCGGAATTGCACCTGCGGTCAGAGCCAATCGACGTGCAGAGCGATTTGATTTTCGATGCGGTGACCAGGCGCGCCACCATTCCCGTTTTGGCCGATTTCTGGGCGCCTTGGTGCGGGCCATGCAAGATGGTCGCGCCGGAGTTGCGGAAAATTGCTGCCGAAGGTGTCGGGCGGTGGCTTGTAATCAAGGTGAATACGGAAGAGTTGCCGAGTCTGTCGCACCGCTTCCGCGTTACCGCTATTCCCACGATGATCTTGTTTCAAAATGGGCTGGAAGAAGCGCGGCAAGCCGGAGCCATGCCTGCGCCCGCGATCCGGAAATTTCTCGAGCCTTGGCTTCGCGGCTGAGGAGGCTCGCGAGGCGTGGGCGGGGCGCGCCACGCATTTCAATCCGATGGTCACCCTGCGCCTCGAGTGATCAGGTGAGGGATCCAAAGGCGAGTCCGAGTCCGTAGGTCACTACGGCTTCGATCACGCCGACCAGCGTCATCTCAAAACCCGAAGCCCACCACGAGCGAATGGTGATGATTGATTTCACTGCGCCAACGGCAAAGTGGGCCAGGATGCTGATGACGAATGCCGCTATGACCGCCGGCAATCCAGTCATGAAGAAAAACGGGATGATCGGGATAAACGCGCCGAGGGCGGTTGATAGCGAAGCCGACGCCGCAGACTTCCAAGGATTAGGAAAGCGATGTTCGGACAGCCCCAGTTCGCTTTGTGCCATAGCTTGGACCAGTTGCTCGGGTTGCTCGGCCAGTCGCTCCGCCATTTTCTGCGACTCTTCTGGGCTGAAGCCCTGGAGCTGATAAAAGAGCGCCATTTCCTCGATCTCTTCCTCCGGATTCTCCTCCACCTCCGCTTTTTCCCGCGCGATCTCGGCTTCGTAAACTTCGGCTTCGCTTTTGCCGGCCAAGTATGCGCCCGCACCCATCGACAGCGCTGAGGCGAGCATGCCGGCGAGACCGGAAATCAGAACGTAATGCTGTTGATTATTGGTCGCACCAGCGACACCGGACACGATTCCAAATACCGCGCCAAGTCCATCGTTAACGCCATAGATGGCATCGGCCACCCAGCTGCCGCCGCGCCCGTGCCAACGTTCGCGTTTCAAAATCGTGTCCAGCACGGTCTTTGGACTCGGCGGCGGCGCCATCGTCTTCAAGGCGCGAGCGTGCGCCTTCTCTTCGAGCGCGCTTGTTCGTAAGAATTCCCGCACGTCCGCTTCATTTGCGAGCGCACGATCGCGCTGCTCGCTGAATTCCCGCTCGTGCTTTTCCTCGGCCGCTTCCATGCGGCGGATGGCAATGTCTGTGCCGAGCGAGCGAGTGAACCGGCGCTTAAATCGAGTCCAAGTGGTATCGGTCAAATGGGGAATCGGTTCTCCCATATCACGTAGTTTTTCTTTCCAACGCGCAGCGTGGCGTTCCTCGGCTTCTGCCATTCGCAGTAAAATGGCTTTCCGCTTCTCGTCGCGTTCGCGTTCGGCCAGATCGCGATACACCCGTGCCGTTTCGACTTCGGCACGCCAGTTTCTTTGCACAACCTCGACCGTCTCGCGCTTCGGCGTTTCCACTTCTGGGAATGTAGCTAATCCGCTTCCGCGAGCGCGGCCGAAATCGGCGGCGCAGATTTGGCCGTAAATTGCTGGGCCGTAATCACAATTGCGACAGAGCCAATAATCAGAGCTGTTGCCAGAAGCGAGCGTCCGCTCAATTTTTCGCCTGCGAAAAACGCGCCGAGAATTACCGCTACTATTGGATTCACGTAGGCGTAGGTCGAGACTTTGGCCGGATCACAATGTCGCAGCAGAAAAATGTAAGCAGTGAATCCGATGATTGCGCCGATGAGCACGAGGTAAATCCAGGCCCAAACCGAGAGGGCCGTGAGCGCATGCGGTTGAAATCTTTCGTTGCTAACGAATCCCGTAATCACAAGTAGCATCCCACCGCAAATCATCTGCTGGCTGGCGGCGACAAATGGTGAATCGGCGTTTTTCGCGTTGCGCGAATAGAGCGAACCGACGGACCAAAGGAAGGACGAAACCAACAGAATCAACATGCCGATTCCCGGATGACGCGTTTCGCCCACGCGGAAGTGCAGCGAGGGTGCCATCAAAATTCCGACGCCAAGAAACCCGCCGGCCAGTCCAGCGAAGACGAGCGGTCTCGGTCTCGGCGCCGCGCCGGTGATCCAGGAGAGCAGTGCGATGTAAATGGGAACAGTTGCGACCATGACCGGGGCGAGGCCGGTATGGATAAATTTTTCGGAAAGAGTGACACCACCGTTCCCGCCAAGCAGGAGAAAACCGCCGATGATCGCCGCGCTCCGCCATGTTACCGGGTCCGGGCGTTTCGCGCCTTGGGCGTGTGCGTGAGATAACGGCTCCCGGCCATGAGAAACGGCGGAATGGTATCGATCGCGAATCGAATGAACAAATAAGTTGAGCCCCAGATTACATAGAGTGCAGCGAAGGCGGGTAGGATCGCGAATCGAGTCGGTTGTCGCACAGGCAAATCAGCGCGGAAGTGACACCGACGCAAGTGAGGCGCGCGTCCGCTGATCGTTGTTTTCGGCGCTTACGGGCGGCGACGCAGAAAAAACCGGTAGAGCAATAAAATGAGCATCGCCCCGATCACTGAGGCGATGAAGCCGGCCGGCTCTCCGGGTTCGTACCAACCAACCGCACGCCCGAGATACCCAGCCACTAGCGCCCCCGCGATACCGAGCAGGATCGTGATCAGGCAGCCGCCGGGATCGCGACCCGGCATCAGCAGCTTTGCCACAGCGCCGATGATCAGACCGATGACCAAAGTTCCAATCAGACCTTGCATGACTGTTCTTCTCGCATATCGCGACTTAGCGGAGTTTTGGCTGCGTGTCTTACAATTCGATGATTTGCGCGTTTCGAATGTCTTCGCTTGCGCGAATCTCATCGAGCAAGTCTTCACCGGGCGCGCTATCCAGATTCAAAACAGTCAGAGCGGTGCCACCGGCTTGATTTCGGCTGAGGGACATGGTGGCAATGTTCACACCGCGATTCCCAAGCAGCGTTCCAATTCGGCCTACCATTCCGGGCCGATCGGTGTTTTCGAGCACAAGGACAACGCCACTGGGCCGCGCCTCAACCGGGCGGCTGTTCACGCTGACAATTCGAGGGGTCGCTCCAAAAAATGCGCCTCCGACTGACACGCTCGTGCCCTCGGCCGTTGCCGAAATCTCAAGCATGTCCGAATAATCCCCGGGCGCGCTCAATCGCGTTTCGGTGATTTTCAGTCCAAGGCTTTCCGCGAAGGCGGGCGCATTCACCTCGTTCACCTCCGTGCCGCCAGCGGCTTGTAAAAACCCTTTTAGCACTGCGCGCGTGATCGCAGTCGTATCGACTTCGTTCACTTTCCCGCTGTAGTTAATGTTGAGGTGATCGACGCGTCTGGGCGCCAGCTGCGAAAGAAACCGGCCAAGTTTTTCCCCGAAGCGCAAATGCGGTCCGATGATGGCGAGCGTTTTCGCATCCAGTGCCGGCATATTGACTGCATTGCGAATGGTGCCCTCGAGCAGTGCTGCCCGGACCGATTGCGCAATTTCGATCCCGACGCTCTCCTGCGCTTCCGCCGTTGAGGCGCCAAGATGGGGCGTGAGAAGGATGTTCGGGACAGAACGGAGAGGCGAGTCCGGCGGTAAAGGTTCAGTTTCAAAGACGTCGAGAGCGGCGCCGGCGACATGACCGGATTGAAGCGCCTCAATTAAGGCAGGCTCGTCGATAAGCCCGCCGCGGGCGCAATTCACAATGCGTACGCCAGATTTGGTCTTCTTCAGACGTTCGGCATTCAGGATATGATGTGTCTCGGCCGTCAGGGGGGTGTGCAGCGTAATAAAGTCTGCCGCTGACAGTAAGTCGTTGATTTCTTCCACCAACTCGACTTGCAGTCCGCGAGCACGCGCGGCTGAAAGGTAAGGATCGAATGCGAGCACGCGCATGCCGAAAGCAATCGCGCGCCGGCTCAGTTCACTGCCGATTCGACCCATTCCGATGACACCAAGCGTTTTGTTATAGAGTTCAACGCCTTCGAGACGTTTTCGCTCCCACACGCCGCTTTTCAATGTCGCGTCCGCGCGCGAGATGTTTCGTGCGATCCCGAGTAACAACGAGAATGTGTGTTCCGCTGTGGACACAGTGTTTGCGCCCGGCGCATTGAGCACGACCACGCCCCGTCGCGTCGCCGTTTCGACGTCGACATTATCTACGCCGACTCCGGCTCGGCCGACGACGCGCAATCGCTTCGCCGCATTTAGAATTTCCGCTGTGATCTTGGTTTGACTGCGCACAATTATTCCGTGCGCATCACCGACGAGCTTGAGAATTTCGCCTTCGCGGAGTTCCATGCAGACAGCGACTTCCAGACACTTATCACGGGAGAGTTCTTCAATCCCGCGGGGTGAGATTGGATCAGCTACCAGTACTTTCAGCCGCGTCGCCATTAAATCTTATCCGTAGATTACCAAGCGGATCGTGTCGGGTAATTGATCAGCGATGTTGGTCACGACATTGCCGCGAAGCAGATTCGCCAAGGTGCGGCGATGTGACGTACCGAGCATGAGATAATCAACTCCGATGGTGGCGGCAAGATCGAGAATGGTCGCAGCCGGATCCTCACTCACGGCATAGACTGGCATCACCGGAACATCGCGTTCGCTGCCGAGTTTCAACATCAAGGAAAGAATTGCATTGGCTTCTGGATCGCCCTGCCACTTGGCGCGCGTGGCCTGCACCGGACCGGCGCCGTAGTAAACGGCGAGTTCTTTCACATATACAACATAGAGACTGGCCTTGCGCAGTTGCGCTTCATCCAGCGCGTAGGACAGCACCGGGGTAATGCCCCGGGCTGCGACCATGATCCGCTGGCCCTCCTCCAGCCGCGGCCGCATCGTCGCGCCGAGAGTAGGCGAAACCATCTCCGCCACCTGGCGGGTTACGACCAGCGTGGTGATGCCCTGGCGTTTTAACGTGTAAGCACGAAGGGCGAGCCCGACGCCCAGGACGCATACGACGAAGAAGAGCGCGTCTGGCTTGGTATGCGCGAGGGTAATTTCGACAAGAAAAAGAATCGTGAAGGTGAGGCCGAATAGAACGCGGTCGTACCAGGTAAAGCCAATCGTGCGGTTAAATGTGCAGGATCCGAGATTGACCGTGATGGCGCCGACCACGCCAATTGCGTAAAGACCGGCCAATTTCTCGAAATTAGTCGCGGCCAATAGAACGACGATGGGGAGGCCGACCGCGATCAACAGGGGATAGCGCGGGACGCCATGTCGATTCAAACGTTTGAACTGCGGCGGCATCTCGCCATCGCGCGCCGTCATGTAGAGCAGGCCGATCATGGCGACGATGGCGGTGTTTGCCGCGCTCAGCAGCAGGAACATAAAAACAATCCCGACAATCCAGCCGAACGCCTGCCCGAACCACACACCAAAGGAGGCGCTAGCAAATTGTTCGCCCATGAAGCGAAGCATGTCTTCGTGCCGCTTCAGGAGGGCGGCCGCGACTTCACTCTTCGT
>QHNU01000064.1:0-9521 GCA_003218525.1 Verrucomicrobiota bacterium | reverse complement strand
GTGCCGACCACGACTTCGATTGCGACCGGTGTAATGGCTTTAAGCGATTCGCGCGCGACGCTTGGTTTTTCCGGTGTGGAGCCGGGGTCCAGCTTCATTACGCCGGTGAGGTTCGCGATCGCCTCAACCCCGGAGAGCGCCAGAATTACGCCCACAAACTGAACCCAGAGCGCACCGAGACTTTCGTGTCGCGGCTCCAGGAAACGCGTCGTCAAATACGGCAGGCTAAATGCGATCAGCGCGACGACGACGACCACGGTGGGCAAGGCAAGCGCGACCGCCAAGGTGCCCGAATGTTTCGGTCCAAACCAATTCGTGAATCCGAGAACGAGCAGCACCCCGATAGTGGCAAAGGCAATGTGGTCCTTGAGAAATTTGAGGAAAACAATGTCTTCTGCCCCGGCGATGACATAAGTCAGACCAGACCATCCGCTCAGCGCCGCGGTTACGGTCAGGTCCGCAATTAGGAGCAGCGCACCGACCACTGCGAGCAATCGCCCTTGGGAACGCGCCGCCGAATAAACGCCGCCACCATCAGGAAAATATCGGCAAATGACTGCGTAATTGATTCCCACCAAACCCGTCAATACGCAGACGGCAAGAATGATCGGCAATGACGAAAAGCCGGCCGCTAAAAACGCCAGTCCAATGACGTAGGCTTTGCTCGTGCCCCAATCCCCATAAAGCAGCGCCGCTGCGCGTCTCCAATCAAGATTGCGCGGACGAAGGACTCCAGCCGTCTGCCCAGTAGCGGGTTCAGCCATTTTGCGGTCGAGACTGTCGGCGGTGGCGCGGGACCCTAGCAAGCGCATTCTATCGCGTACCTGATTGTCTCGGTGACAGTTCGACAATCACTTCGATTTCGGCCGTCTGCGGAAACATATCCAGAGGCGTAACTGAGTCGCACCGGAATATTTTTCCGATTGCGGCAAGATCGCGTGCGAGCGTTCCGGAATTACACGAGATGTAGATTAATTGTGCAGGCGGATGTACTCGCAGCGCGTGGCGGATCCAGTCGGTTAGTCCAGCGGCGGGGGGATCGAGGATAACTACCGGCGATTTTTCATTTTCTTGCAATAAGCGCGGCAGTTCCGTCTCGATGTTCCCTCCGATATACTCCTCGTTCGGTTGGGCGTCGCTTTGTGCCACGGCGATCGCGTGTTGATCCCAATCAATCCCGATCACTTTTCTGAAACGTGAGCGTAAGCGTTTTGCAAAAAATCCGGCACCGCAGTAGCCATCAATGAGGAGATCAGCTGACGCGGCTGTTCGTTCAACCAAATCGAGCATGGACGCAGCGACGGCATCATTCACCTGGACGAAAATCCGCGGGCCATCATGCGCCCGCAGTGTGTAATGACCATTGTGCGGATGTGTCGCGCGAAGCTGCGCCAATTGAGCGTTCACCTCGGTCGACGCAATCGGACATTGCTCAATGTCGAGCAAAGTATTCGATTCTCGCCGGAAAAACCCGATCACACCGTCCTCAACGTGGACAGTAATCCGATTACGATACCCGTAGTCGAGCGGTGAGGGGATAAACGGGCGCATTGGCGCGTTTTCCAATTTGCCGATGCGACGCAATGTTTCTTTGACCTGCCGCCATTTGAGCGCGAGCTGATAGTCATATTCGATGTGCTGGTAGACACATCCGCCACAGCGCCCAAAATAGGGGCAGCGCGGCTTGACCCGATGCGGTGAACTCGCAACGACCGTCTCGAGTTCTGCTTCCTGAAATTTCTTGTGCTCGCGTACCACCCGTGCCGAGACGGTTTCCCCATCGATGACGTACGGAACAAAGATCGCCTTTCCGCTGGTTCGCCCAACTCCTTGACCGCCAAAGGCGACGTCCTGGATGGTCAGCTGGACTGGTTGCGCGGCAGACGCTCGGGCTCGCGAAGGTAGAAAGTGATCTCCGGACACGATGTTATCCGAGACGGCCGCGCGCTCGGAGATCGGCCCTCAATACTCGCGGACGTACGGGTATTTGGACTCGTTGCCGAGTTCGGGCGGGAATTCCGAGTAGCCAGCGTGAATCCAGGGAATATCGCTCGGGAGCAGTGGATAATAGCTTTGCCGATAGGCCGGCACTGGCCAGAGCAAAATCTCGAGCAGCCCAGCGATATGGCGTGCGCCCGAACGACCCAAACCGCGGACCACACCGTAACCGGCTGCGGCCGCATTACCTTCGTCAGTATTAATTTTGGCAATCGTTACGGGAATTTCGGCTGGTGCGATGAAAAAATTCGCCATACCACGGCCGAGCTTGCGTGTGGGACCATAGTCGTTCGATGGCGGATCCTGAATATCGGCGACCGCACTGGTTGCGATGGCGGCGCCGGCCAGAAGGACGATAACAGTTTTCATACGCAGGTGTAGTGAACCAAATCAGGGTTATCTAGCGCAACACTTCATTTTCGGATATCGGGCGCCGCGCGGTTCTTTGTCACGACTATCGAGACGCCGATTGTCAAAGCCAGGGCGACGATGACGACGAGCAGGGAGAGGTAATTTGGGATCGGATAAACATGAGAACGAGGATGATGGAGAGGCCGGTTTTTAGATAAATGAAGCGATTCATCAGATTCGCGAGCAGGAAATAGAGAGACCGCAGCCCGAGAATAGCGCAGATGTTGGAGGTATAAACAATAAACGTATCGGTGGTGATGGCGAAGACCGCGGGGATCGAGTCAACCGCGAAGATGAGGTCCATCACGTCGATCACAAGCAGCACCAGGGCAAGCGGAGTGAGCATGAGGCGCCCGTCGATGCGTGCCGTAAAATGCGATTCTCGGAATTCGGGCGTAACTGGCACAAGCTTGCGACAAATGCGCAAGACCCAGCTCTCGCCGAATTCTGTTTCGTCGCGTTTGCCAAAAGCCATGCGAATAGCGGTGAGGACCAGGAAGGCGCCGAAAATGTAGAGAACAAAGTGAAAGCGCTCGACCAGGTTAACGCCGAGCCAGATCATGATGCCGCGCATGACCAGTGCGCCTACAATTCCCCAGACCAGCACGCGATGGTGCGAGATCGGCGGCACTTTGAAATAGGCGAAGATGAGAACGAAAACAAAGATATTGTCGACACTCAGCGAGTATTCGATCAGATAACCCGTAAGGAAATCGAGCGCGCGCTCGGCCCCCTGCAGGCGCATTACGACTAAGCTGAAGGCGAGTGAAAGTGCGATCCAGAGCAGGGTCCGCCGCGCGGCGGCGCGCATGCTTAACTCGCGATCACGGTGCTTGAATTGAGCCAGGTCGACTGCCAGTGCAATGAAAACACCAATATGGAACGTAATCCAAAACCAAATGCTGGTCGACACAGGCGCAACCGTTTCACGTCGCGCTAATTGCCGCAACGGCAAACGGCTGCATTCCGCCAATTTTGGCTCGCATGATGAAGCCTTTTTCGTAGGGTGGACAACCCTAAATGGATGCTGAACTGGAGAACCTGGTCGAATCGGGAAGGCTCACGGCCAAGGCTGCCGAACGATTAGAACAGCTGAAACCGGGTGCTTTCTGTTTGCATAAAAGCTGGGGCTTCGGCCGCGTGGCCGAATGGAATCTTCTGCTCAATCAGATCGTAATCGATTTCACAAACAAGCCGAATCACCCGATGCAGCTGGCCTACGCAGCGGAAAATCTCACTCCCATTCCACCGGAGCATTTCCTCGCCCGAAAGACGAGTGAGCCGGATGCAATCAAAGCCCTGCTGAAATCGGATCCGGCAGCAGTCGTTCGTAATATTCTGGAAAGCCTCGGCGGAAAAGCAACGCTAGCGCAGATTAGTGAAATGCTGGTAGGCGATCTGTTCACCGAGACCGAGTGGAAACGCTGGTGACCGAGTGGAAACGCTGGTGGACTTCCGCCAAAAAAGCGATGAAGGCGGGAGGCTACTACTCCATTCCGACAAAGAAATCGGAGCCGATCGCCTTACGTTCCGAGCCAGTGTCACGCGCGGACGAGCTGCTCACCTTTTTTAACCAGGCGCGCCAGCCGAAAGAGCAGGGGGCAGCAGTTGATCAAATCATCAAATTCCACGGCGAATTCAAGGACCCGCAGTTCCAATTGCAGCCAATCATCGAGAAAATCGAAAGTACCGCGGGGCAAAACCAGAAACTGCACTCTGCTCTTACCTTCGAACTGGTGCTGGCTCGCGACGATCTGTTGGAACGAATTCCGCAACTCAAAAGTACGCGCCCCGATTTGACGCTCGAACGTTTAATTGCGGAAGAGGAATCGCGTCTGACTACAATTTTACCAAAACTCCCCTCAGCCAAAGAGCGGCGAGTGTTACAAGCACTCCCGCGGGCGCTTGGCGATCGTTGGGTCACGCGGGCCTGGCAAATGATGATGTCGAACAATCAGCGCCTTGCCTCTCAAATCCCGCGTGTTTTTATCGAGAATGGTCACCAAGCAGAGTTGGTTTCGTTTTTGGAGCGTGCCGTTCGCGAACATTCAGCAGCGAGCGAAATATTGCTCTGGCTTTGCCGGGAGCGAGCAAGTTTCCCAAGCCTCATCACTCCGGACTTATTAACCGCGATTCTGGCTGCGCTCGAACGCGATCAGCACAACGAGGCATCCCGCTCTTCACGTTTGCGCGACTTGCTGCTCGAAGATCGCGAATTGATCAGCGACATTTTCGCTAAAGCTGATATCGGCGCCGCCCGCGATGTCATGCGCCGGCTGTTGCTGACCCCAGTGTTCGACGATTTGACCAAGCGCTCCCTCATCGCCCGCGTGATCAAGTTGTATCCGGATCTCGAAAGTATGGTTACCGGGGGCCAACCAGAGGAGAAGCGTGAGAGCCTGGTCGTATCCTGGAGCAGTCTTGATAAGCGCAAGGCAGAATACGAAGAACTGATCAAGAAAAAGATCCCGGAGAACACAAGAGAGATTGCCCTCGCTCGGTCCTATGGCGATTTGAGCGAGAATTTTGAATTCAAAGCAGCCAAACAAATGCAGGCCGTGCTGATGCGCCGCAAATCAGAACTGGAACAAATGTTGCATCGCGCCCAAGGAACCGATTTTTCAAATCCGGATACAACCCAGGTTTCGATCGGAACCATCGTCAGATTGCGCGACGTCGCTTCCAGCAAAGAGGAATCATACACCATCCTCGGAGCGTGGGATGGTGATCCAGAACGACGTATTATTTCTTATCAAACCGCCATTGGTCAGGCGCTGCTCGGCAAAAAACCAGGCGAACGTGTCACCTTAAATACCGATTACGGAATGGCCATATTCGAGCTCGTCGCGATTAAAGCGGCACCGGTCGACACGGCGCGCCAGGAGGCGCAGGAACAGGAGGTCGCCGTCGGCTAGAATAGTCGGTTTGATCTGTCGATTTTGTGCGAGACCAGGAACGCAGTGATTTATCGCCGCTCAACTGGTAATCAGTTTCGGCAACCTAAGGCAGAGTCGTTTTCATGACTGATCCGATTCTGATCGCCAAGTCGGGAAAGCAGCCAATTTGGCTGCTGCCGAAAATGGCAAATCGGCATGGTTTGATTGCTGGTGCAACTGGAACAGGGAAGACCGTCACTTTGCAAACACTCGCCGAAAATTTCAGCGAGCGTGGCGTGCCGGTTTTCATGGCCGATGTCAAAGGAGACCTGGCAGGGATGAGCCAGCCTGGCGCCCACAATCCCACAATCCTACAACGGGCAAAGGAACTGGGCCTCGCCGATTTTTCCGGCGCAGCTAATCCGGTTGTCTTCTGGGATATTTTCGGCAAAAGCGGTCATCCGGTCCGGGCGACGGTCTCCGAGATGGGCCCGCTCCTGCTCGGTCGCTTACTTCAATTGAACGACACCCAGGCCGGCGTTCTCAACGTCGTTTTCAAAATCGCGGACGAAAGTGGTCTGCTCTTGCTCGATCTAAAAGATCTCCGCGCGATGTTGCAATACGTGACAGACAACGCCGATCAGTTTCGTACTCAATATGGCAATGTATCGGCGGCGAGCGTCGGTGCGATTCAACGAAATTTATTGCAACTCGAAACACAAGGAGCGGACAAGTTTTTCGGAGAGCCGGCGCTCGATCTGGATGATCTGATTCAGACAGAAAATGGTCGCGGTGTGATCAATGTTCTCGCGGGGGAGACGCTGATGCAGCAGTCCCCTGACGTCTACGCGACTTTCCTGCTCTGGTTGCTCTCGGAACTATTTGAGCGCCTGCCGGAAATTGGTGATCCGGAAAAACCAAAGGTTGTTTTCTTTTTCGACGAGGCGCATCTGCTTTTTAACAACATCGCGCCGGCTTTGGAGCAGAAGATCGAACAAATGGTGCGACTGATTCGATCGAAAGGCGTGGGCGTTTATTTCGTTAGTCAAAACCCACTCGATATTCCGGACGTCGTCCTCGGGCAGCTTGGGAATCGTGTGCAACACGCTCTTCGTGCTTTTACGCCGCGTGATCAAAAGGCGGTGCACGCCGCTGCGCAAACGTTCCGCCAGAATCCAAGGCTCCAAACGGAGGAGGTGCTTACCCAGCTTGCTGTCGGCGAAGCCCTGGTTTCAATGCTCGACGAGAAGGGCACGCCTGGCGTCGTCGAGCGCGCGAAGATCGTGCCGCCACGCAGTCAAATCGGTGCGATAACCCCGGAACAACGAAAACAAATCATCGACACATCGATTCTTGCCGGTCACTACGAAAAAACAGTCGACCGCGAGTCCGCCTACGAAAAATTACGGGCTCGAACGAACGAGAAGATCTCCGATGCACCGGTGGCAACGCCCGGCGCCTCCGTACCGGAGCCAGCGAGGAATTCATTCTTCAATGAGGTGATCGGAGCCATCGGCTCGATTTTCAAGCCGACCGTTGGCCCGCGCGGCGGCGTGCATGAGTCGGTTGCGACCTCGATGGTGAAGAGCGCAGCGCGGGCTGCCAGCTCTCAGGTGGGGAGACAAGTGGTAAGAGGATTGCTCGGCGGAGTTTTACGGGGCTCGCGCCGTTAACCACTCCTACTGCCACGCTGGTTCTTTGCCGCGGAGGGCAGGCCGCCGGGGGCGTGAATGCTGCCCCAGCGGCGAAAATCCGTCTCTCCTGAGAAAAGCTATATCAAGAATTAACCCGGTGAGCCGGTCGGACTAGGTTTCTCTTTCTTGGCACCCTTCCCTGCTTTCACCTCCACGTTTTTCGCCGTCATCGTGTAGCTAACGGTGACCTTGTCACCGACTTTCACGTCGCCGTTTACTTTCGTGTCGGAATTACGATCGACCTCCCAACGCTCTTTCCCCTTTTGTACCACGATCATCGAATCGTTTACCTCCAGCACAGGCCCAGTGACCTGATAGTCCTTAGCTCCCGCCAAAGCCATGCCACTGAACGCCAGACTTGCAGCCGTGATCAAACTGAACGCTTTAGTTTTCATAGTTCTGCTGATTAGACGGCTCGCCTTCGAGCTATTCAAGTTTTTTGGGCCATTTGGGAACATTAGGAAACGCGAAATCGAGGAATTATTCCTCACGCCCGTCACTCATCCGCGTGCTAGCTCCTCGCGTTGAGATGCGTTACGCCTTGTGCTTCCGGCGGCAGCTTTTACCGCGACGAGCCTGGACTGGCTGAAGCTTCAGGTGTTTCGATCTTTGCCCCCGGCGCACCGGCGGCTTCGACTTTGGTCGCGCTCATCACGTACGTAACCGTCACGGGCGAACCAACTTTTATTTGGGCTGAGCCTTTCGTTGTCGCCGGATCGATATCGAATTCAAATCGTTCCGTTCCCTTCTGTACCGTGACCATGCTGCCGGTAGCCGCGACCACCGTCCCCGTGATTTGATACGTCTTCGCACCGGCAGCAAACACCGCGCCGCTTAACGCCAGGCTGAACACAGCCAGTAAAAATGTTCTTTTCATGAAGGCATTACACGGCGGACCAACACGCGACGCAAGGTGAAGATGCCGACCGTCGCCAGCCGGTTGCCGATCGTTACTCATTCCGAATGGAATGCCGGTCCGACTCGGACCAAGGAATCACTGACTAATATTTCCGCTTAGGCAGCTGGCGGTTCCGGCATCGCTTTTACTCCCACGCGCGCCAGATACTCATCCGCCTGCAGGAGATCGTCTCCCGCGCGCTCGATGATCTTGAGCAAGTTGTCCATCGACGAAACTTCCTCGAGTTGCTCGGTCAGAAACCACTGTAAAAAATTGATGGTGATATAATCGTTCTGCTTTCGCGCGAGCCCTACGAGGCCATTGATTTGCTGGGTGACGTGAATTTCCTGGTCGAGCGACAGTTTGATCGCGTCCCGCGCCGTCTTAAACTTCGATTTCGGGGCATCGATCGCCGGAATCACCACGCGTCCGCCGGCATCGACAACATATTTGATGAACCGTAAAGCATGACCTTTCTCTTCCTCGGCCTGCTGAAGAAAATGCGCTGACAGCTGTGGCAGGGCTTCGGCTGCAAAATGCGCGCCGATGGCGTAATACTGCAGAGAAGCGCTGAACTCATAGCCGATCTGCTCGTTGATGGCGTCAATGACTTTCTGACTGGTAAGCATGGAAAAACCTCCCGTTGGTTCAGTGCTCTTTAGCGCAGCACAGCGTTGCGCTCAAATTATCGATGGCAAGGGCCTGTGCCAGAAAGGAGTCTCTTATGTCGCAGGCAAAATACTATTGGCCAAAGATTACGCACGATTTGGAATCGAGGTTGTATTGGAAAGGGCAGTCGCAGCCTGTCCCGATGACAAAGCTCGTGGATCAATCGTCGCAGAAGGTCTTTGCCGATATCGCGCCCGCAGGGTAGTGCAAAAATCGCACACTAGCAGTCTAAGAACTGCTATTCGTCGACTGCTGGCGTTCCGGCGGCGTCCTATTGATTCGTTCGCTCCCGCTCACTCACCGGCCTCGCAGGCTTGACCGTCTACCCTCCGGCTTCCCAGCACGGCGTCTTCTCTGCTCGGGTAGGCGTTGCCAAAAAACTAAAAACCCCACTGAGATAAACCGAGTGGGGTTTTTAGTTCTGGCGACGTCCTACTCTCGCACGACCTTTCGTCGCACTACCATCGGGGCTGCAGCGTTTCACTTCCGTGTTCGGAATGGGAACGGGTGGGGCCACTGCGCTAAGGTCACCAGAGATTTGCTCCGAGTCTTCGGAGCAAATCTCTGGTGAATTGAAGATTTCAAATTGCCAATTGCAGATTGGCCGCAGTTAGCGACTACAGCAATCAGATTTCAAAGAACATTATTTCAATCGGCATTGGCCAATCGAAGATCGGCAATCTCTTCTGGTTCGTTGATATCTACATACAGGTTTTCGGAGTTCCCCGAAAGCTTTCGGGGCTACAACTTCGTCTGAGTTTTGTTTGAGATCATTTGATCTTCTCTGTCTACCGTCGTCCGCTGGCGCGGGCGACGGGTTAACAGAAAAGTAAATGATCAAGCCGAACGGGCGATTAGTACTGCTCAGCTGAACGCATTACTGCGCTTACACCGGCAGCCTATCAACGTGGTGGTCTACCACGACCCTTCAGGGAGATCTCATCTTGGGATAGGCTTGGCGCTTAGATGCTTTCA
>QHNU01000192.1 GCA_003218525.1 Verrucomicrobiota bacterium | reverse complement strand
TCAATCTTCCCGGAAATATTTTCAACGAAACCCATGTACCGTTGCTCTTTCAATATCGCGGCGAAGTTATTCCCGCCTTCGCTTTGCAAGCTTATCTGACATGGGCGCGTATTCCGCTGGGGGATGTCAAAATTGAGCTGGGATCCCACATCGAGTTACCCGGGGGTCGCCAAATCCCTATTCGTAGCGACGGATCATTAATGGTAAATCCGAACGCTTCGGGGCTGGGCCGGCGAATGAGACTGAACGAGCTCCTCTTCCTCGCGCAGCAAAAGCCTGCCGGAAAACCTTCGCCGCTCGATAGCTTACGTGATGATTTAGTTCTCGCCCGCACTCCACTCAACCCACTTGCCCCGCCCGATATTTTCGCCGCGACGATCGCTACTCTTCAATCCGGTCGTTTTGTCCATCGGGTGAGCGTTGGTTTTGATTGCGCGGTGCTGGTGTTGATCGTGTTGTTCGCCTGGCCGGCTACTCGCATGGGGCGAGTCGATTTGATTTTGGCCATGATTGCTTTCATCGCTGCTTACTGTTTGGTCGCGTTCGCCTGCATGTCGCGTTTTGAAATCTGGATTCCAGGTGTCGTGCCGCTGACTACTGCACTTGTGGTCCTGGTTCTAGGGCTGCTCTGGCCACGGCAGAAATCAGTTGCCGGCGGGGCAGAAATTCCGGCCTTGAGCAGAGATGAGTGATTCAATGTCTTCGGTGGACAAGCGGATCGCGCAGCTACAGGCGAATGGGATCGTCGATCTTCATTTCGATTTGCTGATGGATTTGTATGGCAAACGTGATCGCACCGATGTTCTGGTGACCGATTTCCTGCCAGAATTCAAAGCTGGCGACGTCGACGTGCTTGCCGCAGCGATTTACATCGAGGATCAATATTTACCCGATCGCGCTTTGGCGGTTGGCCTCGGTCAAATTGCCCGGCTTTATGTCGAACGGGATCGGTCCGATTGCTTTGTAATCTGCAAATCCTTTTCGGAAATTAGACGCGCCCGAGAGCAGGGGAAGATTGCGCTGTTGATCGCAATGGAAGGGATTGAACCGATCGGGGCCGACTTGAATTTGCTCCCCATCTTTTACGAGCTAGGCCTTCGCATCATTGGTCTTACCCATGCTCGGAGCAACGCCGCCGGAAGCGGCGGTGTCTTTGCCGCGACCGGCTCGCCCCCGGAGGGTCTGACCGCGTTCGGACGCGATCTTGTTCGCGAATGCGAGAGACTCGGTCTCATTGTCGATCTCGCGCACATAAACCCCGCCGGCTTCGATGAGATCCTGGAGATTACGACCAAGCCGCCGATTGTTTCACACACCAACGCGAGAAAGTACTATGACATCGAGCGCAACATCGGGGATGAGCAAATCAAGAGAATCGGTGCGAGAGGCGGGGTTATCGGAGTTAATTCCGTTCTGGTCAGTCCTCGAAAAGAGGAGTCAACGCTTGATCGCTACATCGATCATATCGAGCACATCATTGATTTGATCGGCATCAACGGCGTTGGGATCGGTTTCGATTTCTTCGAATTTATTTATCGGCAATGGTCCGAGGCCGAGCGCACGGCGTTTCATCAGAAATTTCCGAGTGTTCACGTGATTGCGGATCTGGCGAATCACGCCCACGCTCGCAATTTCACTCGCAGATTAATCGAGCGCGGCTTCAGCGATGAGGAGATCGAAAAGATCCTTTTCCGAAACTGGATGCGAATTTTCGAACAGATTTTGTAACGCGTTCTGTGAACGCCGGTATTTTGCTCGAGCGGCGGTCGGAGACCGCCGCTACAGGGTTGACATTGTACAGTGGCGCTTGCGCGTTTGATCAACAAGCGCACTTTCCGCCTGCCATTGCAGTAAAAACGCCTGGCCACTGTTCTCGTGAAATTTATCAACCTGACGCGCCGGACCGAGATCGGCGCGAACTCGTATTATCTCGAGGCCGGTGGCAAAGGGATGATTTTGGATTGCGGCATGCATCCAAAAGATGACGGCGAAGGGGCTCTGCCCAGTTGGAAAGCGATCAATGGGCGCACGATCGACGTGATTCTCATCAGCCACGCTCATCAGGACCATATCGGAACGCTGCCGGTGCTCATGCGTCGTCAGCCGAATGCGCGCGTGTTCATGACTGAAGCAACCGGCGAAATCGGAGCGGCGTTGCTGCACAATTCCGTCAACGTGATGACGCGAGAACGCGAGGAACTGGGCACGGTTCTGTATCCGCTTTTCACACATCGTGAGACCGAGCGCGCCAGCGACCGTTGGCACTTCTGCCGGTATCGACAGCCCTACGGCACGAAGGGTCAGCAGGCCTCACTCGACGGCGAATTAACTTTCGAGTTTTGGGATGGGGGACACGTGCTCGGCTCGTCCGGAGTTCTTTTGCGGATGGCAGGCCGCACCATCTTGTACACGGGCGACGTCAACTTTGATGACCAAACGATCATGTCGGCCGCCGCCTTTCCGGAGACGAGGGTCGATGTACTGATCATGGAATGCACGCGCGGCGATCACCCGACACCGCCCGATTGGTCGCGTGAATCGGAAGAACAACGACTGGTTAGCGCAATCGAAGCCATCTTTCGACGCGGCGGTTGCGTGCTCATCCCGGTTTTTGCCCTGGGCAAAACGCAGGAGGCGCTCGCCATGTTTTACAAATTTCGGCGGCAAAAATTGCTCCCTGATTTTCCGATTTATATCGGCGGGTTGAGCTCGAAAATGACCGAAATTTATGATCGACGCGCGAATCAATCACGCCGCCAGCTACCTCGTTTGCAGTTGCTTCAGGATGTCGCGCCGTTTGTACTCACGGGCCAAACCATCGACGATTCCCCCGCGCGGGCGGGTCGAGTCTACGCGCTGTCGAGCGGGATGATGACGCCGAAAACTCTCTCAAACATTTTCGCGCGCCGCATCGTGGAAAATCCGCGTCATTCCATTTTGTTCGTTGGTTACGCTGATCCGGAATCGCCGGGTGGAATGTTGCGTGCGGCTAAGCCGGGCGATGCCATTGCGCTCGACCCGGATGCCCCGGCGCAGACGTTGCGCTGTCAGGTGGAACAATTTCAGTTCAGCGCGCACGCCTCGCGCGAATCGCTAATTGCGTATGCTCTGAAACTCGCTCCCAAGAAAATCCTGCTCGTGCACGGCGATCCGGGTGCGGTCGAGTGGATGCGGAACCAGCTCTCGATGCGGTTACCAGATTCAGAAGTAATCGTGCCGGCGCCTGGTGTTGAAATCGAGTTGTAGCGACCCTCGCCCCCGTTCAAATCTAGATAAGTGCGACGGTCAGAGACCGCCGCTACGGCAACGGATGAAAGTTGTTTCCTGGAACATTAATTCACTCCGCAGGCGGCAGGATCGTCTGTTCGAGTGGCTGATGAAGGCATCTCCGGACGTGGTTTGCTTGCAAGAAACAAAGTGCAGCGACGATCAATTCCCAGAGATGGCGCTGACCGCCGCTGGGTATCGCAGCGTTTTTCACGGGCAAAAATCATATAATGGCGTCGCGATCATTTCGCCAACGGACCTATTGGACCGTCAAGCTTCGCTGTGTGACGAAGTAGATGATCCGCAAGCACGCGTCATCGCCGCGACGGTGTCTGGGATTCGCATTTTTTCGGTCTATGCACCGAACGGTCAGGCGGTCGGCTCCGAGGCATTCACTTATAAACTAAGATGGTTCGACAGGCTGCGCGATTGCATCAGGCGTGCGCAGGAGGCGTTTTCTGACGTGCTGGTCTGTGGCGATTTCAACGTCGCTCCGGAAGACCGCGACGTGCATGATCCGATGCTATGGCACGGTGCAATTATGTGTTCAGAACCGGAACGCGAGGCATTTCGTTCACTCGAGCAGATTGGATTGCGCGACACCTTGCGAATCCATCATTCGGAAGCGGGGCTTTTCAGCTGGTGGGATTACCGCATGCTAGCTTTTCCAAAAAATCGCGGACTGCGCATTGATGAAATCCTGGCTAGCGAAAACATGGCGGCGCGTTGCATTGCGGCCGGAATCGACCGGGAGATGCGCAAAGGGAAAGAACCTTCCGACCACGCGCCAGTATGGGCTGAGTTTCGCCTGCAGTAGCAATCGTCGACCGCCAATGATTCAGTCGTGAACGCGTCCACTCGCGTGAGCAATGCGCCGCCGCGGCCGTTAATGATCTTCGATGGCGACTGTCATTTTTGCCGGCGTTGGATCGAACGTTGGCGCCAACAAACTGGAGACGCCGTTGAGTACGAGTCGTCGCAAAAAGTTGCGCCGCAATTTCCAGAAGTCCCGGCGAGTGAGTTCCAAAATGCGGTCATTCTCCTTACGCCAGATGGTAAAGTTTATCGTGCAGCCGAAGCCGTCTTTCGTTCCCTGGCCTGTGGTCGACGCCGATGGCCGCTTGCGCTCTATGAAAAAGTTCCGGGATTCGCCAGCCTTTCGGAGATCGCATACGATTTCGTCTCTCAACACCGTGAGCTTGCTTCCAAGCTGACCCGGCTGTTGTGGGGTCGCGACGTACGCGTGCCGACATACTTCGTCTCACGAAGAATTTTCCTGCGTGCAATCGGACTTATCTACTGCATCGCCTTCGTGTCACTTTGGGTGCAGGTCGACGGTCTCGTCGGTGCACGGGGGATTTTGCCGGTGCGTCAGTTTCTGCCGGCGATGGAGGCAGAATATGGAACGCGCGCAATCCTGGCGTTACCGACGATTTGCTGGGTCAATTCTTCCAACGCCGCGCTGCACGCGTTGTGTGGAATCGGCGTGATCGCGACAGTCGCTCTGATGGCCGGGGTAATACCGGTCATCGCTTTAATTCTTTGTTTTTGCAGCTATCTCTCGCTCACCATTGCAGGGCAAACGTTCCTCAGTTTTCAGTGGGATATTTTGCTCCTTGAAACTGGATTTCTCGCAATATTTCTCGCACCACTGCAGTGGCGGATGGCGAGAGGCCGCGACATCGCGATTTCTGGCATCGCATTGTTTCTGCTCAAATTTCTTCTCTTCAAACTGATGTTCATGTCAGGAGTAGTGAAGCTGACCAGCGGGGACGATTGCTGGTGGAATCTCACTGCGCTGGATTACCACTATTGGACCCAGCCGCTTCCGACACCGATCGCGTGGTGGGCGGACAAACATCCGGAATGGTTTAAAAAATTCTCGGTCGCGTTTTGCCTGGTCGTCGAAATCATCGTGCCGTTTTTCATTTGGGCGCCGCGTCGACTGCGTTTGCTCGCAGCCGCGTTAATTGTGAGCTTGCAAATCGCGATCGCGCTCACGGGAAACTACTGTTTCTTCAATCTCATCACGATCGCGCTTTGTGTTCTGTTGATTGACGATGTCGTTTGGCGCCGGCAGCGCGAGATTCCGGGAAAATGGACCGTCAAATCGCGCGATTTTTTTTGCCGGCTTTCGGGCTTTGCAGCGGTAGCCGTGCTCATCATCACTTTTCCGCTCAATGTCTGGCTGAACTACACGGCAATTCGACCGGAAGCAGCGTGGCCGGAGCCGCTGGCTGCGCTTTACCTGTATGTCGAGCCGTTTCGAATCGCCAACGGCTATGGGCTTTTCCGGGTGATGACGAAAGAGAGACCTGAAATTCAAGTGGAGGGCAGCGCTGATGGGATTGATTGGGCAGTTTATGATTTCAAATGGAAACCCGGCAACATCAATCGCGCGCCCGGCTGGTGCGCGCCGCACCAGCCACGACTTGACTGGCAAATGTGGTTCGCTGCGCTCGGAGGTCGACGCGAGGAATCGTGGTTCGCAAACTTCGCCTTACGCCTGCTTCAAAACGAGCCAGCAGTGACGCATTTGCTCGACCATAATCCATTCGCGAGCAAAGCGCCGCGTTATATTCGCGCGAGGCTCTTCAAGTACGAATTCACCACCGAAGAGGAACATCGTGCGACCGGTGCGTGGTGGAAACGGCGGGAAATCGGCGAGTATCTTCCAGAAGTCTCGTTGCCTTGATCAAGGGATCGGTTGAATTTTGGCGGTGCTTGGGCATTTTGTTCCGTGCCGAAAGAGGAACAAATCGTGACCGAAGGCACGGTGACACAAGTGTTGCCGGGTACAATGTTTCGCGTCGATCTTCCCGGGCAGCGCAATGTTCTTGCCCATATTTCGGGCAAGATGCGTAAGCATTTCATCCGTAGTCTCGGTCGAGCTTTCGCCTTACGATTTGACCAAAGCGCGGATCATTTTCCGCGAACAATAGGAATAGTTCGCAAGCGCGCCGCGCCGTCCAATTCCGTTTACATAACGAGGCGCGGAAAGGTTTGCGCAAGGGATGCGGCGCCGATACTTTAGGAATCAAACTGGAGAACGAACAATGGCTGACGAAAACATAAATCAAGGTGGTGGCGCGGCCGGCAGTAGCGCGCAAAGTAAACTCGAGAGCAGTAAAACTCACGCCCGACGCGCGGCCGAAGATCTCAAGTCTGCGGCCAGCTCCATGGCAGAGGATTATCGCGATAAAGCAACCCAGGCATGGGACGAAGCAAAGGTGCGGGTGCGTACGTTACAGGAGGACGGTGAGGAATACGTCCGCGAAAATCCCATGAGAGCTGTCTTCACTGCGCTCGGCATCGGGTTCGTCCTAGGGTTGATCTTCCGGCGTTAAGCGCCATGGCTCGCGCGAGCGCGAGGTCGCGAAATCCCGCCGGACATGGCGGGTTGATCGACAATGCGGTTGGATTCGTCAGCGCAATCTTTGCCTACGTCGAGACTCGCGCGGCTCTCTTAGCGGTCGAGTCGAAGGCGATGCTGCTGCAATTAGTCGCGGTGCTGGCGTTTGGCTTGGGGGCGTTGGTTGCAGTGCTCTTCGGGTACATTTTCGTATTGGCGAGCTTGATCGTTGGAATTGCCCATGCCACGGGCGTTTCCTGGACCTGGGTGGCGCTTTGTGCCGGATTGCTCCACATCATCCTAGCGACAGTCTGCATACTCCTGGCTAAATCGAAATTGCGCGGACGCCTTTATCCAGAGACGCGGGCCGAATTGAAAAGAGATCAACAATGGCTGAAATCCCTAAGCAAGACCGAGCAGCCATAAAGAGCGATATCGCTCTATCACGTGAGAGAGTAGCGCGGGAACTGAGCGGGCTTCGTTACGAGCTCGATTTTCCGCGCAAATTGAAGAGCTCATTTCGCCATCAACCGGTGATCTGGATCAGCGCGGTAATTGTTGTTGGTTTGATTGTCGCCGTCGCTCCGGCTCGGCGGAAAAAAGTTTACGTCCACGATGGTTCGGGAAAAAAGAAGAAAAGAGCTGGAGCCGAGGGCCTTCTGGAAGCGGGCGCTCTGGTCGGTGGGCTCAAATTCGCAGCCACCTTGTTGCGTCCGGTGGTGGTGAATTTTTTGACCACAAAAATGCGAGGCTACGCCAGCAGCCGCGGGCGCGGGTCGCGTTGATTTTCAGTTTACGCCACCGCGCCCTCTCGGGCATGATTGTATCGCCTGATGACCGCTCATCCGCTGCGTCACGTTGACGACTATCTCGCAGTCGGACAGGAAGCCGGAGCCTCCGACGTCCATCTGGCGGTGAACGCACCGCCGATCTGGCGGTTGCATGGAACTCTCCAGCCGATCTGGCCAGATGCGCCCCTGTTTTCTCCGGACCAAATCGAACGATTGGCCGAAAGCTTCCTGAGTGAGCCGCAGTCGGCGCTGGTGCGGGAGCGCGGCGATGCCGATTTCGCCTACGCGAACAGCACGGGCAGATTTCGCGCAAGCGTGGCGCGCCATCGTCTCGGCACTGACCTTGTTTTCCGCATCATCAACACGCGTGTTCGCACGATGGAGGAACTCGGTTTACCGGACCACTTAAAATTGCTCACCCGTTATCATAATGGATTGATTCTCGTGACCGGCTCCGTCGGCGCCGGAAAATCGACCACGCTGGCGGCATTGGTCGAGCAGGTCAACCTTGAGCGACGCGAACACATCATTACTCTGGAGGACCCGATCGAGTATGTCTTTGAGTCAAAAGGTTGCCATATCACGCAGCGCGAAGTGCACACACACACCCGATCCTTTAGCGACGCCTTGCGAGCCTCACTCCGCGAAGATCCCGACGTGATCATGGTTGGCGAAATGCGCGACCTTGAAACGATTTCATTGGCCATTACCGCATCCGAGACCGGACATCTCGTTCTCGGAACCCTTCATACTGGCACTGCTTCGCGAACGTTAGACCGAGTGCTCGATGTTTTTCCCGCCGATCAACAGGAACAAATTCGAGTTATGGTCAGTGAATCGTTACGCGGCATCATCAGTCAGCAACTGATTCCTCGAGCGGACGGAACCGGCCGCGTCCTCGCCTTGGAGACGCTGACAAATACACCGGCGGTTTCAAACGTCATTCGCGAGGCAAAAACATTCATGCTTCCGGGAATCATTCAGACCAGTCGCAAGCAGGGGATGCAGTTGATGGATGACACATTGATCGAGCTATTCGGCCGGAATTTGATCACAGCCGACGAAGCACTGGCTCGGGCGGAGCAGAAAGAAATCGTGCGGCAACATTTGGGACGACGCTGATGGCATATCTGAATCAATTTTTGCAGACGGTTGTCAAAGAAGGAGCGTCCGATCTGCATATTGGCCAGGGGCAGCCACCGAAAATGCGCCGGAACGGCGATATGATGGCGATGCGTCAGGAGCCGGTGCTTCGCGATGAAGCGATCCTGATGCTGAGCGAAGTCGCAGGACCTGAAAATTGGAAGTTTTTCGAGGAACGCGGCGACCTCGATTTTGCCTATGAGATGGATGAGAAATCGCGGTTTCGCTGCAATTACCTCAAGCAAACTAACGGTTACGGAGCTGTCTTCCGTCTGATCCCGACTGCGATCGCTTCCCTCGAGGACCTCGGCATCCCGCCGGTGGT
>QHNU01000191.1 GCA_003218525.1 Verrucomicrobiota bacterium | reverse complement strand
AGCTGGAAATGCGCACGGCGAAAGACATTAATTCCGATTCAGGGAGTTTGTAACGAAACGCGTTCCATCGACACGACCACAATTTCGATTTCGCTGAACAGGCGATCAAATTCGGCATAGCCGCTGTTGCTGGCATTTCGAGAATAAATCGCCCTTCGCCAATCGACCTAAAATGAAACGCTTGCACTAAAGCGGCCAAATTTGGTATGGGCCGCCTCAGTCGTAATGCCGAGATGCGGGAGCTATTGCGCCGCGCTTTGACTCGCGCTGGATCAATTCAAGTCCCTGCGCAAAAAGCGCCAAGAAAGATACAAACGTTAGCTCAAACATCGGTAAAACGTAACGTGGCCGAAATTCGGTTAATAAGCAGTTCGCGAACACCATAAGCTCTCCCAAAGAGATGGTTGCCAGTGCGTAGGCGAGAATAAATCCGGCCTCTCTCCTCCTGACACCTAACGCGAAGACCAGGATAAATAGGGCAAGCCACAGAAGGTACCAACGAGCGAAAGTCACACCCCGCCAAAGCTGTAGATACGTATTCCCTGAACATATCGCGAGGAGCTCATCTGGACTTAAATCCCGAAACGTGTGCAGCTTGGCGAGGACCGGCATCGATTCGGGGTGGAATGAAATGTAATTGGTCGTCGCGAATAGGGACTCGACAACTTCGGTTATGCTGATTTTTTGCGCCGCTGTGAAATCCCTAACTGCCGCTTGGCCAAGCACTCCGCTGTTCGCCGTGAAGAACGCGAGGGCGAGGCCATTGAGAGCACGGTCAAGCTTTACTCTTCCAGATTCGCCATTCCGCTCTACGAATACGCTGTCGAGCCTCTTTGCGAACTCCGCTGGATCAAATCCCTGACTGCTGGTTAGTGCTTCTCGCAGGAGGGAAAGAATCAGGCGGGTGTCGCCTTGGATCGGCTGTTGTTCGATTCGCTCCAGGACACGTTGCCGGCGTTCGGATGACAAATCGGAGAGCAGCCGAAGTCGCCAAAGAAATGTCATTCCGACTCGCGAACGATAAGTAAGATGCGGGCCAAGGCACAATAGCCTGGTTGCCATATTTGCCATAATAATGCTGGCCAGACCCACCGCTACTGCGAGAAATATTTGCTGCGCCACCACTCCCCCGGAACCGGATCGAATCGGCCTCCGACCACGCGACATCATGGTTGCGATTCGTGGAAATAGAAGAATCAAAAAGCAAATCGGGAGTAACGCAGCTAAAACGTTGTTCAAATGCCGCGTTAGAATCACGCCAAGAAGCAGGAACGCGAACAAAACCCAATGCTTCAGATCGATAGCGGGCGTACTCCGCACTATCCGCAGCGCCAGGGTCGAGAGGGCCAAGGTGAGAATCATGCTCAGCGCGTCTGAGCCCACGCACTGAGCAAACGCATAAAAAAGAGGATTTGCCGAGCAAGCCAACGCAATCAGCAGCCGTTTCCACATGACTGCAGCAAGCGTCACAACAAGATAGAACTGCGCAATGAATAGCGCCGCGTGCTGACAAGCCAGTAGCGCGAACACCGAGTGATCGCTGAGAATCGAACCGGCGAAATTTCTGTTTGGCCACGGAGCTGATCCGCTCAGAACATCCACTAGGTAGCCGAGGAAAAGCGGTACGCGCGCAGCGAAACAGTATAGCGGAGGAAAATGCAGTATAGTCATTACCCCACGCGGATACGTCACCTGCACGTACGCATCTACATCCTTCCAAAGTGGCGGCACTGTGGCCAGCAGCCAGATCGATGGAAGAAGCAGACAGATGGAAACCGCTATTGTCCACGCGAGCTGAGCCCAGCGGGACGCTCCACCGCCGCCTTCAACGACCTTGATGGGTTTGAAAGCTGTTCCCTTAAGATCTTTGTTCGGCAAACCGCGCAGCTTGAGTTGACCTCTCCTACGTTTTTGGCCTTGGCACGTTTATCTGCCGAAAGTTCTCACGCGTGGCCTTCTCCAGTTCCAACAACACGTTCAATTTTTCGTCAGAATGACGCATTGTATTTCTCTCATCATTGCCGAGGTACAATAGGTCGAACACCTAAAAGTGAAGAGGTGTTTTAGTCGCGCGTCTCTGCAAGAGCGAAAAGGAGTGAAGTCCGTTCTCACCGAGAGCAATCAATTCGCCGTCGAGAATGAATGATTCGACTCGTAATTCGCGAAGCGCCTCAACGACTTCGGGATAAGCAAAATTGAAAGATTTACCCTGCGGGAAAAGAGCTGCGCTTCGCCACGCTGCTTAATCGCGATTGCCCGATAGCCGTCGAACTTAATCTCATACTGCCAGTCTTCGCCGCTTAGCAGTGATTCAACCGGCTTGCACTCCATCGGTTCCACGAAAAAGAGTTCTCTGGGCATTTTCTGCATCACCAAAATATCGCCGCTTCCACCTGTTCTGCGTCCGCCAAAGCCAAAGAGGATTTGGAGCGCGAAAACCGAGCGATAGAGGCTACAAAGGAAGACGAGGATAAGCACGTCGCTGTTGCAAAGGCGCTTTATGATCAACTTTGTTTCGGCGAACTAGCTGCATCAAACGATCCAAGCCCTCGCGACTCGTTTTAGCACCGCTTGCCGTATCCGTGATGACAAGCACATCGTGGCAGTTCGGCCATCGCTTGGCGCAATAGTCCTTCACTTCGGAAAGCTGGGACCCGTGACTTTGATCGGTCGCCGAAACTCGTGCGTAAATAGCAATGCGTTTTGGTTTCATAGTAAGTGTCTGCACATCTACTTACTATTTTGCGTGCGTTGTTTTTCGATCGCCTTCGCCCTAGCAATCGAAGGATGCGCGAGCGAGGGGACTTTTGATGCGCCGTGTAGTTTGCAGCGCGCAGCCGAAAGGGGTGACCGGTCTGGGGGTAGCCCCCTTTTCTATTGCCTTAGATTAGGCGTAATGCTGGTCTGAGAAAATGGAGTGAAAATCGAAATTGTCACACCTTTGATGACGTTCTTCTCATCTTGAGCCGTCTCGGCGAACACATCGCGACGGATAGAACGGAGGTTTCCTAAGACGAAACGGATGTTTTATCACACTTCGTCAGCAGTCGTCTCAACTACGCAAACTACCTCTTGCTAGTAGCTTGCACCGGAAGATTCGTCATCTCACGTCCTCAGGAATCTGCCCATTTTTAGCCAGCCGGGCGGTGCAAAATTGAGTGGCGTTTTCTCTAGAACGAGCTTGTGATCGTCGATGCGATCGAGCTTGGAAAACAATTTGCGGCTTTAGCTCGGAGCCGAGATTGATGACCTCCGCTCGCCTTATTTGTCCGCCGTCTTCGGCGCTTCCGACTTCGCGAGTTTTTGGAAACGCGGATCGTTCCGGAGCGGATCGAACATCGGATCGAGCCGGAGCAGCGCAGGAGTGAGCGGCATGCCTGCAGCAAGCGCGCCAGCGTACGGTATCGAGAGTAGTTTCTGTAAAGCGGCGACGGCGCGGTCGGGCTCTCCCATGCGGGCCGCCACCCTTGCGAGGAACTCGATCGGAATGGGACCAGTTAAGGCGTCCTTCTCGATTGGATTCGCGGCTATCGCCCGTTCCGACAGAGCTAACGCAGCGGCCTTGTCACCGAGACCCATGTTGGTCAGCGCGAGATCGCCAA
>QHNU01000190.1 GCA_003218525.1 Verrucomicrobiota bacterium | reverse complement strand
CGTGGGCTTTGACCTTGAGCAGGGCTTCTTCCCCGTCAAAAGCGATATCGACTAGGAAATTTTCGTCGGCCAGAATCCACTGCAAAGCCGAGGCAAGTTGCTGGTCATCATCCACCACCAGAATGGCTTTAAGCTCGAGACTGTTGAAGTGCGGCTCGATTCCATCTGGTTCCGGCTCAAAGTTCATCAGCGCCTTCGTTCAGCACTAGTGGTGCCACGTCACGGATCAGAATCAGAAGCCAAACGTCAGAGGATCGGTGTTTTAAGGTTTCCCCCACGCGAAATCTCCCCCTTGGGCTCAGATTCAGTAACCACGTTCTCGCGCAACGTGCTCATTGATGGCTAGGCTCGTAAATGGCTTAACAGCTTTGCAACGGTCCCGCTAAATATCCCCTTCTTCCCTTCCCGCTTTTCTGATCCAAAGATTCCCGGTCTCCGGGGAACTTCGATCTCATCGGCAACGACTTCGGACGAGCGAATGCTTGAACCGAGGGCGCGGGCCGCGACGGCCTGCTGGGAGCTAAGCGATCTGCTTCTCGAGCTGATGCTGAAAATAACCCTTCCAGCTACGAGGAAGCCACTCGATTCCGATAGCTTGGCGCAGTCCTTTCAAATCGTTTTTCTCAAAAACATAAAGGCGAGTGATATCGCCCACACTAGTCTCTTGTTGCTCTTGGCGGATTAATTCTATCGCATCTCCGGCACCTACCGCGCCCTCGCGGGCTACCGCAAAATAGAAACCGGTACGGCGACTGGCCAGAAATCGTTTGATCATATCGGCACGGCCAAACTTGATGCCCAATTTGTAGCAGGGCATTCGCGGTTCAGTGACAATAACTTCAGCATCGCCGATTCGAAATCTGTCCCCGATGTAGACCGTCTCCTCAAATAATCCCTCAGTTGTGAAGTTTTCTCCGAACATTCCCCAGGGCAGATCGACCCCCGGCAACTCAGTTCGCCAATAGCGGTAATGTTCCGAGGGGTAAGCATACACTGCTTTGTTCGCGCCGCCGTGAACGGTGAGATCGGCTTGTTGATCGCGATCCAAGTTTAGCGTCCGCACCATTACCGGCGCTTTAACCGGTTCTTTGAAAATTCCTGTTGTGACGAGCTTGCCTTGCCAAGTTACTTCCCTCGGTAGTCCAACATTCACTGACAAAATTTTCACTATTCTCTAACTGCCTCGGATTTATGTCGGCATTTCGGCGCGCTTTGGACAACGATGCATTGCGTTTGCGGTGAACTTTGTTGCAATCTCCTACGGATTTTTACGTTCAAGAGCTACCGCGAACGGATGCAATTCCGCCGTCATCAGCCCCGCAATCACTGCCGGATCTTCTTCCATGAATTTCCGCGCCGTCGCTTCGTCCGCGGCCACAAAAATCGCGATGCCAAATGTTTTATCACCGGCCTCTTGGCTCCGGCCGGCAAGAATAAGCTGGCCTGATTGGATAGCTTCCTTGAAACGACTGAAATGCCGATCGAGCGATGCTTTGTCCTCCTTCGTCCAATTCTTATCATCGTGCAGACGCGGCACGAGATGAAGGACGTAAATGAATTGCTTCGGTTTGGCGACCATTTCCTGAGTCTGAGCAGCCAATGGTTGAACGACCATGCAGACCAGCGGAAGAATGACGAGCCGCGGAAAAAAGTTTTTCATATTGAGACTGTTACGTTGCGTCCTTGGCGGACTTGGTACGAGGTTTCTTCGATTTCTAAAACAAAATTCGTTATTAGTGGAAGCGGATCAGCCGGAGGATTACTCGCGGCGGTTCTGGGCAACGCAGGCGCGATCCTTACGAGCTTACGACTTGCCCATTTCGCGTGTTAAGGACTTTTGTCAGACTTCGTCGCGTGAATGGTCAACAAGCGCTTCAAGTCCCTGCCTGCTTCGCCTTGATAGAGCGTTTGCGTGAAGGAAGTCGGCGTGATCTCAGAAAAGACTTCTTTAAAGTCGAACCTCTTCCCATTCCTCTGGAACTCGTCGCGGAGAACGAATTGATCGCCTTCCCACTTCGCCAAATGCGCCATGAGAATGCAGCCGGCGGGATTTTCGCTGTCACACCAGAGCGCTCTGTATCTTCGCGCTTTCTCGTCCCACCATCCCACACCCAAGCCAGAAACTTCTCCGCTGGATTCTTTCAAATGAATCTCCTCGATTATTGAGACTCCGCCGGGACCGATTCGATAGATCTCTTCCCCCCTACCCTGCCCCGTTTGGCATCGTTTCGCTCGGCTGAATCTGTTCTGTCACCGTCCATGTCCCCAAAAACGCGTCGAAAAGCTTCTGCATTTCTGGACCGGGTTGCCTGGGCTTTGAAGCTTCTTTACCCGCTTCGAATGGCGCTGTCATGGAGGTTTGGCCCCGCCTCTTCGCAATCGCCGACAGAGTCGCCGCAAGCAAGAGAAGCACAGCGAGCCAGCACAGTTTCATAGAAACTGATCTGTCGGATTTTCAGCGTATTAGGTGAGAGATAAAGTAAATGGCAATCAAATTCATTTTGATCGGTAGCTTTGAAACACGCTCCGCCGCTTGCGGTAGTCCCAGCCTCTTTCCTGGTATCTGATTGATGGATATGTTGCAAAAGCGAGATTCTTTAATATGAACATCATCACTTCACGCAGAAAATTCCTGGTAAAGAGCGGTGTCGTTATCGCCGCCTCGGCATTTACTCGTGCTGGCTTGTTTGGCGCCGAACCGGTGAAAAAGGACTAAGAAGAGGAAGTGTCGCCTGCCGAGGATTTGATGCGCGAGCATGGCGTATTGAAACGAGTGCGGCTTATTTACGCCGAAGCTATTCGACGGATTGATGGGAACGAAGATGTACCGCCGGAAACCGTTATCGATTCGGCCAAGATCATCCGCAATTTCATCGAGGATTATCACGAAAAGCTCGAGGAGAATTTTCTTTTTCCGCGCTTCAAGAAAGCGGGAAAACTTGTCGATCTTGTCGACGTCCTTATGCAACAACACCAAGCCGGACGCAAAGTGACCGACATCACCATGCAATTTGCCACCAATCAGGCGCTCAAAAATTCCGATGACCGCCGCAAGTTGGTGGATTCGTTGCGGCAATTCATTCGCATGTATAATCCGCATGAAGCCCGTGAGGACACGGTCCTCTTTCCCGAGTTTCGCAAGATCGTGAACCAGAACGAATATGATTCGCTTGGAGAAGATTTCGAGAAAAAGGAGCACGAACTATTCGGCGAGGACGGTTTTGAAAAAATGGTCGATAAAGTGGCCAGTATCGAAAAGAAGCTCGGCATCTACGATTTGGCGCAGTTCACGCCCAAAATCTGACGGATGCGCCGGCTCGCCGCGACTCAAGCTCCCGTCGGCACAATTCTAATTCGAACCGGCGGCGTCGGAATATTTCCCACTGAAGGCGATGGCGGCCGGTAAAGAGAAAAGAAACCTCACCGCATCAAACGCCTTCCGTTTCGTCCTGATCCTAGGCATCGCGAATTGTTTCGCCGACATGACCTATGAAGGCGCGCGGAGCGTCACTGGCCCATTCCTGGCATCGCTCGGTGCGAGCGCCGCAATCGTCGGTTTCACGGCGGGATTTGGCGAACTGATCGGCTACGGCCTTCGCGCCATCACTGGACTGATCAGCGACCGTACGCGCAAGTACTGGCTCGTCACGATCATCGGTTATATCGTCAATATGCTGGCGGTTCCGGCGCTGGCCCTGGCAGGGAATTGGCCGCTCGCGGCCGGACTCATCATTGCGGAACGCACCGGCCGCGCGATTCGCAAACCTTCCACTGAAGCGATGCTTTCCTTTGCCGGCAAACAGATTGGGCAAGGCTGGGTGTTCGGTTTAAATGAAGCGCTCGATCAGTTGGGGGCCACCCTCGGCCCACTCATCATCTCGCTTACACTGCTGCGGCACGGAGATTACCGGAGCGGATTCGCGCTCCTTCTCGTCTCTGCGTTACTCGCGATTGCGATCGTTTTCATTGCGCGCTATTTCTTTCCGACCCCGCGTGACTTGGAAGTAAGCCATGTAATCCAGACGAGCGGCCTCCCGAAGAGTTACTGGCTTTATATGATGGCCGGAGGCTGTATCGCCGCCGGGTTCGCGGATTTCGCGCTCATTGCCTATCATTTTCAAAAAACTGCCTCAGTGCCCGCTCCAATCGTGCCGATTTATTACGCGGTTGCCATGGGCGTCGGCGCGATTGGCGCGCTGGCGTTCGGCAAATTATTCGACAAAATCGGAGTTCCCATACTGGTAGCAGCATTCGCTCTGTCCGCCTTTTTCGCTCCACTGGTTTTCCTCGGCAAAATGTGGATTGCACTCTTGGGAATGATCCTTTGGGGCATCGGCATGGGCGCACAAGAGTCGCTCCTTAAATCCGTCGTAGCCGGCTTGGTTTCGGTAAACAAACGTGGCACGGCCTTCGGCGTC
>QHNU01000322.1 GCA_003218525.1 Verrucomicrobiota bacterium | reverse complement strand
CACCTCCATTCGGGTCATCCCAGGACGCGCTAAACCAACCGGTCTCGTTGTCCTGTTCAACGATAAACGTCAACGGCTTCATATCCAAGGAGCGATCGCAAGACCACCGGACAACTGACCACTGACCACAGGACCCGCCGCGCGGCCACTTGAAACTGAAAATCCATGATTTTTCCGGCATGTTTCTAGCTTTTCTCGAAAATCGTGCTGGAACACACGCCGTCACAGGAGGAACAAGCACAAATCCTCCAAACGATCGAGATGTTCGAGGTCATCACCCGGACACAACCGGATGATTATCAGTCCCTCGAAATTCTAAAGGAAGCGTACACCAAGCTCGGACGCACCGAGGACACGTTCCGCACCTCGCGCAAGCTGGCGGAGGCCTATTTCAACGTCGGGTCTTACGCACTCGCGATGCAGGAATGCGAAGCGCTTTTGGGCCACGACCCGAACGCGCCCGAAGTGCTGGCCATGCTGGGCGACATCGAATCGCGCTTGCAGGCGGCTGGACAAACGCTGACCGGCGGGTTGAAGCATGGGCTGATCGCCAAAGCCATGGGCGGAGGCGAAGGCGGGCTGGTCCGTCTCGATAAGAAGGAACTCGAGAGTTACAATTTGCACGAACGCGGGGAAGAGCAGCTGGCGAAGTTTCTCATTGTCCAGCAATTGTTCCCGGAAGAAACCGTGACGGCTGCGCTGGCAAACGTGCAGCAACGAAACAAGAACCTGCAGGGGCAGGCACTGGCGGCATCGCTCCTGGTAGAGTTGTGCGGATCCGACACCGACAAGATCGACGAAATCATCTCAGGGTTGGTTGACCGGACAAAAGGGTCGTTTATTCCGCTGGAATATTACGATTTCGATCGGCAACTGGCCCGGATGTTACCGGACAATCTGACACTAGGCCGGCTCTGTGTACCATTCTGATCAGCCGCACCATCATGGTGGCGTGCTGTAATCCGTTCGACGCCGCGGGACGCGCGGCGGTGCAGCAATCGCTCGATTACACGGTCTCGTGGTATCTGGCCCGACCGGCGGCGATCGAGAGAACGCTGCAGGACGTTTACCGACTCGCACCCAAAGCTTGACCATGAGAAACAAGACTTTCGGAGATCGCATCGCCGACGTGTTGATCGAGGACGGGCTGCTCCTGCCGAATCAACTCGAAGAAGCGACCGCGATTCAGAAACAAAAAGGTGGACGGTTGCTAAAGATTCTGACGGACAAACAATTTGTCACTGATCAGGACATGGCCTTCAGCATGGGTCGCTGCCTGAACGTGTCGCCGGTGAATCTGGCGCGGATCCGAATCCCCGAGGAAATCATGGGGTTGATCCCGCGTGAGATGGCGAAGGTGAACAAGCTGGTGCCGGTGGCGCGCTTAAACGGGAA
>QHNU01000043.1:6828-10440 GCA_003218525.1 Verrucomicrobiota bacterium | reverse complement strand
GTCGCCGCGGCGACCGGACATGTTGTACGCCGATCTTGCCAGATTCAATCTGACGTCACGAAGTCGCGTAATTGGCGATGGCTTTGGCAACGTCTAACGTGGAATCCTTGCCGCCCATGTCGTAGGTGCGCACTTTTCCTTCCGCGATGACGCGAGCAATGGCGGCTTCTAGGCGAGTACCCATTTCCGTTTCCTTGAGCCAGTCGAGCATCAATTTGGCGGTCAAAAGCATGGCGATGGGATTGACCTTGTATTGACCGGCATATTTTGGCGCAGAGCCGTGTGTCGGCTCAAACACCGCATATTTGTCGCCGAGGTTGGCGCTGGGCGCGAAGCCGAGTCCGCCGACCAGACCGGCGCACAAATCGCTGACGATGTCGCCGAACATGTTTTCCGCCACCAGCACCGAGTAATCCTGCGGATTCTTGAACATCCACATGCAGATAGCATCGATGTTGGCATCGTCCGCGCGAATGTCCGGGTAACTCGTGCCTACGTCACGGAAGCACCGCATCATCAGGCCGCCGGTTTCGCGCAGCACATTCGGTTTCTCGATCAGCGTGACGCGTTTGCGCCCGGTTTTCTTGGCGAACTCGAAGGCTTGTTTGCAGATGTTGGTGCAACCTTGCTTGCTCATGATGCGGGTAGAGAGCGCGATGTTCTCCAATCCTGCCTTGTCTTTCCACGGCTTCATCTTCGGATTGGCGCAGAGCGCCGTGTAAACCGGCTCGGGCAGCGGGAAAAACTCGACACCGCCGTACATGCCTTCGGTATTTTCACGGAACACGACTTGATCGATCGCGACATCAGTACCGCTTGGATTACCGATCTTGGTGCCGCGATAATTCAGCGGGTTGCCGGGATAACTTTTGCACGGCCGCATGTTGGTGTGCAGGTTGAACATCTGGCGCAGCTTTACGATGGGCGAGAAGCAGTTCCGGAGCCAATTCATTCTTGGCTTCACTTTGCGGTTTGCTGGTGATCGCGCCGAAGAGACCGCAGGTGGTTTCCTTCAGAGCCTTGACCGTGCGATCCGGAAGCGCATTGCCTTCCTTGCACCAAAATTCCCAGCCGATATCGCAAGGCACATAGTCGGCATCGAGTTTCAGCCGATCTAAGACGATGCGCGCGGCTTCCATAACATCGTGACCAACTCCGTCACCAGGCATCCATGCAATTTTGTATTTAGCCATTGGGGTGTGTTCTTCCTTAATTGAGATTCAACGTTAGAGCAGTCGCGATAAATGAGTTGTAGCCGTCTCGCTCTGGCGAGGCGCTCCATCTGAGGCACGGCGACAGAGCGCCGTGGCTACAAACAATCTGATTGGCAAAGCCGAGGGCATGCAAAATCCAAACTTACGCCGCTTCTTGCGGCTTCGCGCGAAGTCGAGAGGCCACCAAATTTTCAGCGCCGCCGGCCACGATCAATTCTTGAGCGGCGGGACTCAACGGCGGAAAGGCGAATGATTTTCCATCCGTGGTCAGGACGGATTTGCCGTAATCAATTGTGATCTCCGACGCGATCGTAGACCGTAGTTGGCGCGCGATTGGTCAACGTGGTGCGCAAGTGCGTCACCAACTCGGGGCACTCAAACACCACGAAACCATTGTTGAACGCATTGCGCTTGTAGGTTTCGGAAAAGCTGGCGGCGATGACGCATGGAATTCTTTTGAACTTCAGCGCGGTGGCTGCCTGCTCTCGACTCGAGCCGCTCCCAAAGTTTAAGCCGCCCACCACAATATCGCCGCGGCGGTAGAGGGTGTTGAACTTTGGATCGTAATTTTCAAATGTTACCGCCGCCATTTCTTCCGGCGTCATATCGTCGCGGTAAGTGTGTTTGCTGCCGTAAATGCCGTCCGTGTTCAGATTGTCCTTATCAACGAAGAGAATGCGACCGCGCACACTCGATGGAAAACCGGCAATGATCTCCACCGAACCGGCGGATTGCGGTTTGCTTGGGGCGCGGCGGATTGCTGTGCCCGCGGCGCGGTCCGCGAAGGCTTTTGGCGCGGAAATAAATCCAGCCAATGCGCTGGCTGCCACGACCGCCGGCGAACCCAAATACACCTGCGCATCGCGATCACCCATGCGGCCTTTGAAATTACGATTGGTGGCGCTGATCGCGATTTCACCTTTTTCCACCAAACCGCGACCCAAACCGATGCATGCTCCGCAACCCGACGGCAGTGGAATGGCGCCGGCATCCAACAGAGTTTGCCAGTCACCTGTGGACTCGGCCTTGGCTTGCACTTCGGCGCTGGCCGCGGCCAGATAAAATTCAACGCCCTTGGCAACGTGCCCGCCGCGGTCCCGCACCACTTCCGCGGCGTCATGCAAATCCTCGAAGCGTGCGTTCACGCACGACAACAAATACGCCTTCTGAATGGGAACATGCTTCCGCTCCATTTCCGTTAGCGACACCATGGTCTTCACTTCATTAGGACCGGACACGTGCGGAACGACCGTCGCCAGATCAAGATCAAGTTCTATGGCGTAGGAAGCGTCCGGATCAGCGCTGAGCTCGCTTCGATCGTCCCACCAGCCATCGATATCGGCATTGGTGTAGCCGGAGCGACTTTGGGGGCCACGCGTCCCCGGCCGCTTGGGATTAGTGAATTCCCCGACGCGCGACCGCAGATAATTCACCGTCACTTGATCGAATGGAAACACGCCGGCCAGCGCACCCCACTCCGTGGTCATATTGGCGATGGTCATGCGCGCAGCCATTGGAAGATTGGCCGCTCCATCGCCCATAAATTCAACAGCGTGATTGAGCACTTCATCCCGATTGAAAAGTCCGCACAACGCGATGATGACATCCTTTCCGGTGACGCCTGGTGAAAGATTTCCCTTGAGCAACACTTTGGCCACCTTGGGCACCTGCCACCACGTGACTCCAGTGGCCCAAATGCTCGCAGCGTCGGTTCGCACCACGGGCGTGCCCAGCGCCGCAGCGGCGCCGTACAAATTGGAGTGTGAATCGCTGGCCACCACCAAGGCGCCTGGAACTACATAGCCCTGCTCCACCATCACTTGATGCGAAATGCCAGTGCCAGGGGGGTAAAAATCGATGCCATGCTCGCGGGCGAATGCTTCGATCTTCGCGTACTTCTCGAGGTTCTTCGGCGTGACATTTTGAATGTCGTGATCAATGGCGAACACCGGTTGCGACGGATCCGCGATGGCCGTAGCGCCGATCTGCTTGAACTTCGGAATCACGGCGCCGGTGTTGTCATGCGTCATGACGTGGCGCGGACGAATCGAAACGAAATCACCGGCGCGCATAACCGCGCGGGGAGCGAGTCCATCGGCGTGACGTGCGGCAATTTTCTCGACGAGTGTGAGGGCCATAGCGATTTTCTTTTTGGATAAAGCGCGTGCGGTCCATGTCAATTTCCTTCTGAATAAAGTTGAATCCACGCGTCGGATCCAACGCCTGTTCCTTGACACGGTGACTTTCGAAGGATCGGCTCGTTGCGCGCACGAAGTTTTGGAGCCACGCGGGGGTCCACTTCGAAACCAATCGGATGACTCGTCGCGCCGATCGCGACGGATGATCTTTCGCTCGCGGAGTTTCGCGGCTCGGGAAAACAACGTTCTTGCGCTCATGT
>QHNU01000043.1:0-6806 GCA_003218525.1 Verrucomicrobiota bacterium | reverse complement strand
GCAGCTCGCTGTCGTCATTGCAGGCGACGCTTGTCGCCAGCACCGCGACGATCGGGAAATTTGATTCAGCGGTTGCCATCTTCACATTAAGAGTGTATCTACACATATGTCTTCGCCCTCGACCTCGTTTCAAGAATGTCGCAATTGTGCCTGTTCCGCCCTGCGTCGCGCGACTAGGGCTGTGACACAGCACTACGAGAGGCATTTCCGAGGCAGCGGGCTTCGCGCGACTCAATTCACGATTCTGGCAACGCTCACGCAGACGGGACCGCTCTCTATCTCCGAGTTATCGGCGAAACTCGGTCTCGAGCGGACAACCCTCTCGCGAAATTTGCGTTTGATCGAAAACAAAGGCTGGGTCTCCGCACTTGCTCACGACGATCACCGCGTCCGAAAGATGGCACTTACTGCCAAGGGTAGGAAGAAGGCCGCAAACGCCCTGACCGTTTGGAGGCGAGCCGACGCCAGCGCGGAGACAGTCTTGCGCCGGTTCGGTTTGCAGTCCCGGCCGATGGTGCAAACCAAATAATTTTTTGACTCGAAAGATGTATATACACGCATGACTGAAAAGAAAGATCAAAAAATAGAAATAACATATGAACGCTGACCTTATCGGCTCTATTGAATTGACGGCTGCGGCTGCCATCGTAATTACCGCTTTGTCAATCGGTTTGAGTTTGAATGTAGTCGCCCGAATTCGCACAGCTGCCTGGTTTAGCGGCTGGTTCGTTCTCGTCGTAATTCTGGCCGCAACGCGCGCGTTACATTATCAATACGGACTCGGCACGCCCGGCCTCGGCATAGCGGTCGCGCTTCCGATCGCGACCCTTTGCATAGTTGTTGCGCGCATAGAATCGTTGCGGGAAACTTTTCATCGGGTGCCGCTGTCGTTGCTGATTGGCGTGCACACCGTTCGTGTGCTCGGCATCAGTTTCATCATTCTTTACTCGGCCGGACGCCTGCCCGCGCCATTCGCACCGGTTGCGGGATGGGGCGACATATTTGTCGGCGCAACCGCTCCACTGGTGGCGTGGCATGTGTATCGACAAGGGACAAACGCTCGGGCGATGGTATGGCTTTGGAATGCCATCGGGGTGGCCGACCTCGTCGCCGCGGTCGGATTGGGTGTAATGTCTTCGCCTGGTCCTCTGCGCTTGATTTTTGCGGAACCTGGATCGGCCATCATGTCAACCTTGCCGTGGCTTTTGATCCCCGGCTTTTTGGTTCCGCTCCTGTTCACCGTTCACATCGCCATTTTCATTCGATTGGCAGAGGGAAGAAAACTCACAGTCGGGTCAGCCCAAGTTAGCACAGCATGAACTCTTTCGTTCATGCGTGTATCTACACGTATGATCGCGACGCGCTCAGATTTGTGCGCGCGTCCGCTTGGAAAGGACACGGGCATTCCTTTTAAACCCGTCTTTGGCCAATCGCGCAACCTTTCCTCGCGAACCGCGATTTGTGCCTCTTCAAGGAGAAAATCAAGTTTGTTGGAGGCCGCATCCTTGGCCATCTGCCGGTCCCACTCGTCATCCACGTCAAGCTACCAACTGCAGTAATTCTTCCCGCTCATTCACCAACAGCGCGCCGGCTGCTTTCCGAGTTTGTAATTTATCGTTCGTAATTTTTTGAGTTTGAGTGCGCGTCTTCGCAAGCGGCCGCGGCAAGGAACACGCGTTGAATCCAACGCGTCACTTCTTGGTCGCGCGCTTACCAAGAAACTTGGCGATATCAAAGTCCACAAAGTCGGCGTGATGGAAAATAATCGACTCGATCGAGCGCTCCATCTTGTCGCCCTCGTGACTGTGCGTCGCGATGATGTGCATGACTTCACCCGGGATGCCGTGCTTATAGGCCAGCGCGACACCGCTAAATGGATGCCGCACTTGCTGCCCAAATGGGCCCTGAATCACCTTGCCCGACACGTCCTTATCGAATTCCAGGGGCTTACCCACATCCGCAAGGAGCGCGCCGGCTATGAGATAATCGCGCTGAATAGGAATGTCGCAGCGGAAGGAGTTTTCCAATACGTCGGCGATGGCGATGCATTGCAGTGCGCAAGAATTGAGATGCTCTACGAAGGTCATATCGATGTCGCCGGCCAGCAGGGTGAACTTGACGGCGCGGAGTTGGTCGAAGGTCCAGCCCTTGCCGCCGCAGCCCGTTGTGATGGCTTCGTTCCACACCGCGGCCACCCGTTCGCGCAGCGATTTGTCACCAATCTTCATCAAGCTGGGGAAAAGTTCCGCGATTTCGTTGACGCCGTAGGTTCGTTGGGTTGTTGTCATAGCGGTTGTAATTTATTCGGGAACACTTCGAGGAGCGGGCCCATCATAGCCGTGATTGACTGGATCAATCCGGCGCATTGGTTTCTCGCGGGTTTGCTCTTCGATGACGTGCGCCACCAGGCCGGGCGTTCGCGCGATCATGAAAATCCCGTTGAAGGCCGCGGGATTCATTCCTAGGTCGGCAAGAATAGCTCCGATGGCGCCGTCCACATTGATCGGCAACGGTTTCTTCGCATCAGTGAAGGATTTTTCCACGGCTCGCGCCGCTTTCATGTGTGGTCCGTCTACACCAGCTTTGCGCGCCAGTTCAAACAGTCGCGCCGTGCGCGGATCCTTGGTGTGATAACGATGACCAAATCCAGGCATCCGTTCGCCCGCTTCCTTCATCGCTGCGAGCGTCCGGTTTGCGGCTTCGTCCAGCGAAACGGATTCACGGGTGGCGCGATCGGCGATCGCTTTTAGTTGCCGAGCGCAATCTTCAATGGCGCCGCCGTGGTGGCGATTAATCGACATGATGCCAGCCGCGACCGACGCGCTCAACGAGGCGCCCGTGGACGCGACGGTTCGTGCGGCCAACGCGCTTGGAGGCGTGGCGCCATGATCGATCGACGCTACCAACACTGCATCCATTAACCGCGCGGCTGGCGGCGGCGGCAATTCGCCAGTCAAAATAAGATAGACTGCGGCACCAAAGGATACGCGTCCCATGAGATCGGCAATATCATACCCGCGCACGGCAACTCGATTGGGCTCAATGCGTGTTAGGGCAGTATTCCACACGGCATTTTTATCGGCTTCGCTCATCAGGCTTTGTCCTTTCATTCGTTTGAGCAGTTCTACAACTGCACTCGGCAGTTCACCAAACGCGTCGACCACGGTGGCGCCGGCCTCGCGCAACGCCTTCACTTTGCCGGCGTGGGTGCCTCTACCGCCTTCAATAATCGCTCCTGCGTGACTGAAACGCGTCCCTTCGCGCGCCGCCTTGCCACCAATATATGCGATTACCGGCTTCGTGACTTTTCGATCCCGAATGAGCTGCGCTAATTCCTCTTCTTGTGACGAACCTATCTCACCGAAAATCACAATCGCTTCGGTGAGCGGATCCGCTTCAAACATCAGTGCGGCGTCCGCAATCCGAATTCCAAGGACCGCGTCGCCACCAATGTGCGCAATGGTTGAAATGCGGACGCCCGCTTGTCCGAGGTAGTAGCCGGTACTCGAGGCCATGCCGCCGGAGCGACTGATTATTCCGACACCGGTCGGGATACCGGCCTTAAACCATAGCCTCGCACTCTCGGCGCGACCGCCGATCATGCCGACGACAGCTTTGCCCGGACTCAGGACGCCGAGCGTGTTGGGCCCGACAAACATCGCGCCATTCGCTTTGGCCGCGGCTGCGATCTCCATGGCGTCCCACACCGGCACACGATCAGGCACGAGCACCGTGAGTTTGATACCCGCATCGATCGCGGAAATGGCCGCGTCTTTGACTCCGCCCGCAGGGACAAAAAGCACGGAAATGTCAATTTTGCCGAGCACTTTGACTGCCTCCCGTGGAGTATTGAACACGGGCACGCCTAGAACGGACTGCCCACCTTTACCCGGCGTCACACCTGCGACGACATTCGTGCCGTAGTCTCGCATCAGGCGCGTGCGCGCCTGACCTTCGCGGCCGGTGATGCCTTGCACCAGAACTCGCTTCGTCTCGTCGACCAAGATTGCCATTAGCGCTTAACGAGTTCGTCTAATCCGGGAATATCAAGCTCCAAATAGAACCCTTCGATTCCGGCGAGGCGACATTCGACATCGCAGGCGAGCAACTCGGAATCTTTATTCGCGAACTCATCGCTCTTCAGCGCCATCGCCGGCGCGTCCGACCGATCCACGATCACACCGCCGGAGTGGGTCTCGACGGCGCGGCGGATATCCGGCCAATTCGTGGTGTCAATCCACACCCGACCATTTTTCACAGGAAGAATGGTGGCCGCCGGATCCTTGACCTTCGGCACACGCGCGGCTCGCGGCTTCCATTTGATGCCGCCCGCGTCCTCCACAAGTTTCGCGAAGCGTTCGGCGATCACAGCCGGCGCGTCCGTCTTACGATATCCCTCGATCGGCGCGCGAAGTAGTTTGGACATGCGTCGCAAAATATCGACCGCACGATCTTCAGTATTGCCCCCCAGACGAATCACGGTGGGGATATCCAAATCAAGTTCCCAAAATGCTTTGGCCAGTCCATAGGCGGACCAATATTGTTCCTGGCTGGCGACGCCGGAGCCTGAACCGAAATATCCGACCAGGTCGGGCTGGGCCAAAATGATTCGGGCGGCGCGATAGACCTTCGAGGCGGAGGGATTGCCGCTGGTGTCGGTGAAATTGGCGATAGTGAATCCCGCGTTCACGATGGCGTCCATCGACATCATGGATCCGCCACCGCCAGCGCCGTGAAAACCGACCAGACCTTTCGAATCGTTAGCGGGCGCCGTGGCCAACTGCGCAAAATAGAAAGTGCCGCGATGATCGTTTTGTTCAACAGCGTAAGCCGCGCGTTCCAGAGGTGTCGGCGGGTGATCGAACTCGCGCGCAATTTCAATCCCCAGCTCGGGGTGTCGTGCCACGGCGTAATCATCAATCGTGATCCGACAATCAGCGGCGACGAATTGACCATCCTTGGTCAGCACCAGCGGATTGATTTCAAGCGATCGCGCTTCAACGCTGCGCGCCGCAGCAAATAACTTTTGCATCGACTCGGCAAGTTGCGCCGCGCTTGGCCGCGAAAGCCCGCACGAACGGACGGCTTCGTTCACGGCTGAATTCAATGGACCTCGATTCACCTCGCACGGGATTCGCCGGGTCGAGGCGGCGCGTTCTTCGATTCCAGTGCCGCCGCCGACTGCGAAAACAATAACCGGGGCGCGAGCGGCGTCATCAATGGCGAAGGAAATAAAAAACTCCCGCTCAATCGCGAGCTTTTCTTCGATCAACACAGCTTCCACGGGAAACTGTCCAACTTTCATTGCCAGCATGCGCGCCGCATGAGCGCGAACATCATCTGGCTCTTTGGCGAAAGCGACCCCGCCAATGCCGGCGCGCCCGGTTGTCCAAGCTTGAATCTTGATGACCACTTCGCGGCCCATCTCGCCGCCGGCGAATTCGTTGGCCACCGCTACGGCTTCGTCGGCGGTTGAGGCGGCGCGGCCACGCGGAATCTTGAATCCGTTGGCGGCCAGAATGGCTTTGCCTTGATATTCATGGAGTCGTGCCATGGCTGGGCTATTTCCATGATCCTAACCGATCCGGCAACCGTCGGACCATTTGCTCAATTGGAACCTTCAAAAGCTTAGGCATTGATCGGAGGTCGAAAATGGAGTGGCCAGAGTTTGTAAATGTGTAGGCCAGACCGAGCAGGAGAGCTTGTTTGCGTTGCGTGGTGAGCGAACGACCTGGTGCGTCCTGGGTTTGCTCTCGACTGTCCGCAGTTGAGTCGAGATCATTTCATATCCGTAGCCCCTGGCAGCACCGAAATGTCCCCTGAGAGCAAAAAAGAGATCCAGCTTGAGATCGCCCATGTCTTGTTCATTGACATTGTCGGTTACTCGAAGCTTTCGATTAACGACCAGCACGCGGCGGTTGAGGAACTAAACCAAATTGTTCGCGTCTCCGAGCAATTTCAACGAGCCGAAGCCGCGAGCCGTTTGCTTAAAATCCCGACCGGCGACGGGATGGCGCTGGTATTTTACACGAGTCCGGAAGGGCCTGCGCAATGCGCGGTGGAGATCAGCCGCGCGCTCAAGGAACATCCGCGCCTGCAACTTCGGATGGGAATCCACAGCGGACCCGTCAGCGGGGTTGTGGATGTGAATGAACGGGCCAATCTCGCCGGCGCCGGCCTCAACGTGGCTCAACGGGTGATGGGCTGCGGCGACGCCGGGCACATTCTTCTTTCCAAACATGTTGCCGAGGATCTCGAAGAATTCGAACAGTGGCGACCGCTCCTGCACGACCTTGGCGCCTGCGAAGTGAAGCATGGGATGCGCATCTTCATTGTGAACCTTTACGCGGATCAAGTAGGCAATCCAGAGCTGCCAAAAAACTTCCAAGCCCTGAAGAAGCACAACACGCGAATGCGCTGGGCGGCGATGACGGCAGCGTTGCTCGCGCTCGCAGTAATCATCGCTGGCATCGCAATATTTTCCAGTTATCGCGTGCGATCGACGCTGGCTGCGCCTGAAAAAAGTATTGCGGTGCTTCCGTTTGAAAACCGGAGCGAAGACAAAGCCAACGCCTACTTTGCGGACGGCATTCAGGACGAAATTTTGACCCGCTTATCCAAGATCGCTGATCTTAAGGTGATCTCGCGCATATCCACACAACATTACAAAAGCGCACCTGAAAATCTGCCTGAGATCGGCAAGCTGCTTGGCGTCGCTCACATCCTGGAAGGAAGCGTCCAGAAGAGCGGCGACGCCGTGCGCGTAAACGTGCAGCTGATTAAAGCCGCCAATGATTCCCATCTTT
>QHNU01000042.1 GCA_003218525.1 Verrucomicrobiota bacterium | reverse complement strand
GGAGATCTTTTAAGATAAGAGTTCAGTTCTCCGGCAAGATCCGCGCGTTGAGCAAACGCTGTTGCAAAGTCTTCATATTTGGCGCTGTTCGCGAAGGCCGAGAACCAGACGAAGACATGCTCGCCTTCACGCACCGGCAATGCAGGAAAAGTGTTTGCGCTGTTTTCAGTGACAAAATAGGCCAGGATTGGCGCACCGACTTCTGTCAGCGCGGGTTTCAACTCACGTTCGAAGAAGTCGACAAATGCCACGCCGACAGGCGCATTCAGATAGTAGATAGTGGGTACGACAAAACCTTCGGATGAATTACTCATACCCGGTGCAGGACGGATCCTAGAGTCGAACTGGAAGGCGGAGTTCGCACGCACGGGACGTAGCAGTAGGACATTGTCCGTATCAATCATTGTGGCATTCGCCGCCTCGCGGTGCGCCTTCCATACCGGCCCGCTGTAGAATGCCTGCAGCGCCCGCGCCCGCCTCGCCATATCAGGGAAGCCCCTGAGCCAGATAAATCGATCGGGATTATCCAGGTCGCGGAATTGCCCGATGATACACATTCCCAACGCTTCCTGGGTTTCAACAAACTCTCGATCGAACAGTTCGATAAGAATATCCCGCATCCCTGGACGCAGGGTATATTGCCGCAGCTCAACGATTGGACAGCAGTTCATGTCTAATATGGTCGATTGCTCTAACATTTCTTGAATAGGACTTGTTAGTTGATGTCTGCCGGCAGATCCGCCACGCGCTCAACATTTCCTGCCAGACTGAGCCGTTCGGCGTCAGCTTGTAGTGCGGCGATGACTCCGGCGATGACATTGTCCAACGGCATTCCCAATTCGGCCGCACCGCGCACAATATCTTCACGGCCAACTGCGCGGGCGAATGCCTTGTCTTTCATCTTTTTCTTGACCGCCGCCACATCAACCTCGTGAATGCTTTTTGATGGGCGCACGCGCGCCACGGCCATAACGAACCCGCTCAATTCATCGACGGCGCAGAGCGTTCGCTCGAGCAACGTCTCGCGACTTACGCCCGAGCAGTCGGCGTGGGAAAGAATTGCACGACAGATTTCCTCGTTCCAACCGTTCTCCCGCAGCCATGCCACTGCCGTGAACGGGTGGCCTTCGGTCGCGCTCTGCTCCTGGTTTGGATGGCGCTCGTAATCCATATCGTGCAACAATCCCACTGCTTCCCACAGGTCGGCATCAGTGCCTTGGAGTTGTGCGAAATGACGCATCGAATCAGCAACAGCGTAGCAATGGCGACGCAAACTTTCGGACTGAACCCATTCGTGCACAATACCAAGAGCGCGATCCGTTAATGTAGTCACACTTCCTCTAGCTGTAATTCCGATAAATATGGCGAGATCGCCTGCGCGCGAAACGGTTTTTAACGACCAACCGATTGAATCCACCGCTACCTTCCCATTGCATGATACCGGTGCGATGTCATCTTGCGGGATGTTTACCTGGTCATGGATGATCGTTTCTGTCGCTCGTAGAGCATCGATTTGGCTTGCGATTGGTGCTGCGCTCACGATGGGCACAGCCGCCGCAGAAAAGAGAAACATTACGGAAAAGGATTTGTTCGATTTCGTCTGGATTGGTGATCCGCAGGTATCTCCAGACGGCAATCGGGTAGCTTTTGTTCGAGTGACGGTGAACGATAAGAAGGAGGGATACGATACTTCTATCTGGTCGATTGCAGTTGCCGGCGGAGAAGAGCCACATCGCCTGACAACCGGTACCCATGACACAGCGCCGCGTTGGTCGTCCGACGGCAAGTATCTTGCCTTTCTCCGATCGGCAGAAAAGGACGGGAAAGCCGAGCCGCCACAATTATTCATGTTGCCATTGACCGGAGGAGATGCCTTCGGATTTACCGCCCTGCCGAAAGGCGCAAGCGCTGCGGTCTGGTCGCCCGATGGGAAACAGATTGCTTTCACCAGTAGCGCGAATGCAGAGGACCTGGCGAAGCAAGAGAAGAAAAAGCGCAAGGAAGAGGAGCTAAAGAAAGCCACCGCGGAATCGGCGGATTCGACGACTGTGCAGACAGCTCCTCCAAGCCCATCGACAAAGCGGGAAGATGAGGGCGCGCACGAGAGCGATATTCATGTTATCACGCGCGCCGTCTATCGGTCGAATGACGAGGGCTATGTCGATCCAAAGCGTCCCCAACACATTTGGCTGATCCAAGCCCCGCATACGGCCGATGAAAAAATTCTACCAAAACAGTTGACCGACGGCCGGTTCGATGAGGCGGAGCCGATTTGGTCCGCCGACGGCACAACGATTTACTTCGCTTCGTTGCACGTGGACGAGCCATATTATGAATTGCCCAAGAGCGAACTTTACTCTGTCGCAGGAACAGGGGGCAAACCAACCAAACTTACCACGGTTGAGATGGGCATCGAAGGTCTTTCACTTAGCCCGGACGGCAAGCAAATGGCCTTTATCGCCTCGGCTACTCAACCGGTGAGCTCGTACACCCAGCCTGATCTCTGGACAATCGAGCTGACGCCGAACGCCAAGCCGCGCAATCTGACGGAGAAATTCGATTACGACGTCGGCTCCGGTGTGTTCGGGGATAATGCACCGCCGCGTGGAGTCGGTAGCAACCGGCCGATCTGGAGCGCGGACGGAAAGAGTATTCTTGAACTTTGCGGTAAAGAGGGTCGAACCAATCTCGCGAAATTTGATGCGACAACTGGTGCGGTTTCCGAATTGACGCAAGGAAACCAAGCAGTCATACGTTTTGGCGCTTCTCCCGGTGACAAAAGGATAATCTATCTCGTCTCAACTCCAACCCGTGTTGGGGACTTGTTCACACTCGATGAAAATGGACAGCCCCGGCAGATTACGGATATCAATCACGATTTGTTCAGTCGGCTGGAGGTGACCGAGCCGGAGGAGATCCGGTATGAGAGTTTCGATGGCAAGCGTATTCAAGCATGGCTACAGAAACCGCCAGGATTTGATCCGCATAAAAAGTATCCTCTTATCCTCAACATCCATGGCGGGCCGCATGCGGCCTATGGCTATATCTTCGAACACGAGTTTCAATGGATGGCGGCAAAAGGTTACGTTGTGCTATTTCCAAATCCGCGCGGAAGTACCACCTATGGCCAGGAATTCGGTAACGTGATTCAATATCACTATCCTGGTGATGACTTTCAGGATTTAATGCGCGGCGTCGATGAAGTCATCCGGCGCGGCTACATCGATGAGAAGAAGCTTGGAGTGACTGGTGGCAGCGGCGGCGGATTACTCACCAACTGGGTAGTTGGTCACACCCAACGGTTTGCGGCCGCTGTTTCTCAGCGCGACATCGCGAGTTGGGAAGCTTGGTGGTACACGGCGGATTTCACGTTGTTCCAGCCAAACTGGTTCAAGGCACCGCCTTTCGATGATCCTGACGATTTCAGAGCTCGGTCGCCGATAACTTATATTAAGAATGTAAAGACGCCGCTCATGTTAATTCTGGGCGAAACCGATACGCGCACTCCTCCTGGTGCCGGTGGCGAGGAAATGTTCCGCGCCTTAAAGTTTCGCAAAGTTCCCACCGTGATGGTGAAGTTCCCAAACGAAACGCACGAGTTATCGCGCTCAGGTCAACCCTGGCATCGGGTTGAGCGGCTCCAACACATTGTCGGCTGGTTTGACCATTGGCTATTGGGCGTGGCAAAACCCGAGTATGAAGTAACGCCGGAGCGAGAAGTCCCCATCAAAGCTCCTATGCCGGTAAAAACAGACGCTGGGCAACAGTCAAGACCGAACTGACGCTTTGCTCGAAAGGCAAGCCTCGTCTCGATTTGGGTGCGGACGATCATTCCACGATCGAGAAAATAAAGGGTAAAAAGGTGGAGAGAAGAAGGTAGAAATACTTTAGGTGCGAAGATGCTGTTTCATGATCAAGTCGGACAGCTTCCTCTCGGAAGCAGGCCGTGCTCGCCGGTCCTGACCACGTCAGGTTCAGCCGTGAATAACTCTCGGGGAATAACAGGTGCGATTCCGGTTCGCATCAGCGCATCATTATTCAAATATTAAAGCCGTTTGCCACGTGCGAAAGTTTCTATTGCCTTTTGCAAACGCTCCTGCCGGCTGCCGGGTTTCTTCTTTTTTTGCGCTGATTACCCACCAAATGGCCTGTTTCCGATACGATGGCGGTTGTGATTGAAAGAAGCTCCAGGCTGGGCTTTCTTTAACGTGTCGTGATAAGGTTCGGGCAACTGATCAAGCCGGTGTTCGTGTGAATAAATACCGGATCTATTCTCACGACGCGCCTGAAATGCTCTCAATCCCGCGGCCTCCATCCGCCCCTCTGTCAGAAGGGCCTCAACCCGTTTAGTATTAATCTCGCTCCAAACGCTCCTTTTCTGGCGCGGACTGAACCGAATGATATAGCTAAGGCTATTCAGGCTTTTGCGGATTCCATCTATCCAGCCGAAGCAGAGCGCTTCATCGACTGACTCCGGCCAGGTAATGCTCGATTTACCCGACGCTTTCTTATAGAAGCCCACCCATAACTCAGCCCTGGTTTGATGGTGAACTTTAAGCCAGGCCCGAAAGTCTTTCGGCCTGGCGAAAAAGAGGGGCTCAGACAAAGCTCGTTTCATCTCAGGCCCATTCTCTATTACGCCCGTCAATGGTCATAAGGTCAACATATCGGATAAGGCCTTCACGGTAATTCGGCTCCACGGCCCGGGGGGCGGAGTCAATCGAATGACTTCCGTCCGCAGCAACCGAGTGGTATTAGCGGAGGATGGAAACAAAAGGAGAACGTGTCGATAAACCGGAACCGCGTTGGCAAGCCATACTCGCGCTGATTGCGGTCGGCGGAATCTACATGGCGCTGCCGAAGGAATTGATTCTGGGGCCAACTTGGTTGTTACCGATTCTCATTGGTTTCTTGCTCGTGCCGACGATATTCGCGCATCGCGGTGGGTATCATTCGCTTAATCGCGTCCTTGGCATACTGATTAGTGGCATCATTACAGCCGCTCTTGTTGGATCGGTCGTGCTGCTGGTTGCGAATTTGCCGGCCAAGAAGGAATCGCCATTCGCCTTACTTCGATCGGGAGCGGAGCTTTGGCTGACGAACGTGCTTGTATTCGCACTCTGGTATTGGCGCCTCGATGGCGGTGGCCCAACGGCGCGCGCGCAGCGGCGGGCGTTCGGAAGCCACAGCTTTGTTTTTCCACAGATGCAAATCGAAAAAGAAGAGCGCACCAGATTTGAATGTGAAGGTTGGCGTCCCGGTTTCGTCGACTATCTTTTTGTCGCTTTTACTCAAAGCTCGACCTTCGGCCCAACGGATGCTCCGCTGCTGGCGCGCTGGGCGAAGCTCACCGCGATGACACAAATCGCTATTTCTCTCAGCATCGTGGTGGTGCTGATTTCGCGTGCCGTGGGTGTACTTTAGAGCCCCGGAAGGAGTGTCTGCTATTTGGCTATCTGCCAATGAGGATCAAAATGCCGGCAATCAGCGCAAGAATGCCGAGGATGACGACCGGGATGGCGAGCGCGAGTGTCGTGGCAATTCCGTAAACGATGAGAAAGATCGCCAACAGGAGCATGCCAAGATTTTTAGTGATAACCATGCGGGATCTTTGGCCTGCTGGCGGAGTCGTGTCACGCCTAAAAGAAGCCAAGCGATGGTTTGCTTTACGAGAAGATTCGGCTGGTTAGCTTTTTGAGCACATCCGGCCGCTCTTAGTAATGGCTAAACCCAATCTGATTGTTTTTCTCACCGACCAGCAAAGGGTCGATACCCTTGCTTGCTACGGGAACGGCAACGTCCACGCTCCAAATCTGAACAGATTAGCGTCAGAATCCGTTATCTTCGACCGGGCCTATGTCACGCAGCCGCTTTGTACGCCGTCGCGAGCATCATTGCTGACCGGAATGTGGCCGCATAGCACCGGCTGCACCAGAAACAGCGTGGCACTTGATCGGCGCCACCTCACCTTTATCGAGCTACTTCAGGATCAGGATTATGATTCGGCCTATATAGGAAAGTGGCAGCTCGGCGATGAAACGAAACCGCAGCGAGGTTTCCGTCACTGGGTTTCGACCGAGGGAATTAGTGACTACAGCCGGTTTTTGCTTTCGAGAGGATACATCCCGGACAAACCAAATGGAACGTTCTCTGAGCGAGCGGTTAGCGAATTACCGCTGGAGGCCTCGAAACCGAAATTTCTAGAGCAACACGCCTGTAAATTTATAGAAAAACATCACCAGGAACCATTCATTCTCTTCGTTTCGTTTGTCGAGCCGCATTCGCCTTATAACAGCCCGCTGAATAACGAACATAGGCTCGATGATGTGGAACTCGATGCCACGGCGCTCCTGCCTCCGAGCGACAATATTCCCCTGCGTTACCGGCTGATGCGACAATGGCAACAGACCGAAGCAGCTCTTGATCGGAAGCGATTACCGAAGCTTTTGTTCTTCGGAATTACGCCGGAGGAGTACCGAGATATGAAGCGGCGTTACTTTGGAT
>QHNU01000041.1:4613-11833 GCA_003218525.1 Verrucomicrobiota bacterium | reverse complement strand
GGTGAAACGATTGTTCGGCCCTGCCTGGGTGCATGAAATGCGAAACTTTGCGTCGGGCAGCAAAACCACGAGCGAGCCGTTTTTTGATTCAATGTGAATTGGATCGCGGACATCGAAAAATCGCCGCGATGCGTCTTGGGCGAGGGTACCGGCTTTATTGATCACTTCGACATAGGGCGCGGCACTGCCGTCTCCGATCGGTGGTTCATTGGCATCCATTTCGACAATGGCATTGTCGATCCCCATTGCACTGAGGGCCGACAACACATGTTCGACCGTGTGCACCCGGACCGCTCCTTCACCGATCGTCGTGGCCCGTTCAACCGTTTTAAGATTGGCAATGTTCGCATCAATTACCGGTTCATCCGCCAGATCCCTGCGCTTGAATTTGATCCCGTGATCGACCGGTGCCGGTAGCAAGCGGAGCGTGACTTTCTCGCCCGTGTGCAGCGCGGTGCCGGTCAGCCCGGCCGATTTTGCGAGGGTATGCTGAAGCTCCGTGGCAGCCATCGGCGCCTAACTAACAAAGATTTACGCGACTGACCACGCGCTTTCTCACTTGAGTTCGAACTCGCCGCAGTCGAAAGCCATCATCCTGGCCGCGCCGCTGACGTGGAACTGGCGACGGTCGGCTCCATTATCGAGAAATGCATCGAGAGTTTTGTCCGATCGCTGCGTCACCCAGGCCCGTTTGGTATCGCTGATCTGGGCGATCGTCACCAGAGGCAGGCCATCGCCTGATCTCAAGAATGCATTTTCGTCGTCAAAACCAACGGCCAGATCGATGACCGGTTGCTCATTATTTTCCAGCGGGTTCGCAATCAGCTTGAGCCGCACATTGTTTGCCATTTCTGTTGGCGGAGCGTTCGCCGGTGCGATCTCTTCCACTTTGATAGGGGCCACCAGGAAACCGCGTGCGGAATATTTCCCCGGCGGCAATTCAAAACCATCGTCATCTTTGCCGTCCCACTTCGTGACAAGCGCGTCTGCGCCGATTGAAAATTCATCGAATTCCGCTTCTTGATGCAACACCCGCACGAGTTGATCGGCCTCGTCGTAGATTCCAAGGCTGATCGTCCCTTCCATCGGGGGCGGAAGGAAACTCAGTCGAACAGATCGCGATGGAGCGACCGAAGGCAGTGGAGCCGGGCTAGACGGTACTTGCGCATTGGCCAGGCCGCGGGCGAATACGATGAACATTGCGATCGTGAAAATTCGTTTTGTCATGTCGAGTGCAGCCGAGACATCTCTGATTATTTTGCAGAAAACACCAAAAAATTCCTCGGCTTCAATTTCATTTCGCTCAGCAGGACACGGCGAAACGTCGCCAGTTCAAATTCGCAAAAAGATTATCGCGCTCCTCGCATTGTGCCAGGAATTCAGGGTCGGCATCTCCTCTTTCGAGAGCGCCGGCCAATTGATCGAATCGTCGCAGATGGTCGGTCACACGTTGTGCGGCATATTCTTTCGCCGTCTCATTGCGTATGAGAAACGGCCAGTCACTCGCTTGTGACAGAAGTAGCTCGCGTCCGGTTTGTCGCAGCATTCGCTCCATTTCAGGAGTCGCTTTTGCGTCGTACTTCTTTGCCAGTGCATTCATCCGCCGAGCCGCGGTTTGCAGGTGCGGATAAATCCAACTGCACTTCTGATCGAGCCAGACGTCGAGGAAACCTTTGTCACCCCAACTTGAAGCGCTGGGCTGGACCACCTGCTGGGTTGGATTGCCCGCGAGAAATTCCGCCGGTGTGGTCAATGCGACCTTGTCCTGAGATTCCGCGGTCGCCCGCAACACATGTTCGAGAAAGACTGGCCCCTCGAACCACCAGTGACCAAAAAGCTCGGCGTCGAATGGAATGGTCATAATTGGGAGCCAATCGTCGGCGCCGATGCTTTCGATATCGGCAAGACGTTGCTCAACAAAATGGCGCGCGTGTTCGCGTGCCGTCATTTCAGCAGCCGCACGATCGTAAATTTTTTTTGGCTGATCCCGGCCGGTCACGCGATGATATTTAATGCCGGTAAATTTTTGGCCGTGAGAGGCGAATGGCGAAAGTTTCGCGGCCGGCAAATCGAATCCAATGTCACGGTAAAAATCGCGGTAAGCGGAATGTCCAGGATATCCTGCCTCCGCGCTCCAAACTTGCCGGCTGGCATTGACGTCACGTGCGAACGCGGCTGGCCCGGCCGGAGTGTAGCACGGCGCGAATGTTCCCCGTCTCGCTGCCGGTTGGGCATGTTCGAGTGCGTGGGCGTCGACTACAAACCAACGGATGTTTTGTTTTTGCAATAACTGATCGATTCCGGGTGCGTAGGCGCATTCAGGCAACCAGAAGCCAACTGGTTCGCCGCCAAAGATTTCACGGTAGCTGTCGCAACCGAGAGCTGTTTGCGCGCTGGCGGCCCCGGACGTTTGCTGCAAGATCGGCAGGAGACCATGGGTCGCCGCACTCGCAATGATCTCAATGGAACCGCTGCTCCGCAGCTGTTGAAGGAGAGCAAGCAAGTCGCAATTCCATTCCTCGCAATAAACGCGCCGAGTCTCCGAGAAAAAATCGCGATAAAACTCAGAAAGGGGAAGCAGGGCGGCATCGGCGCGATTACGCTGGCATTCGTTCTCGGCCAAGGCGATGAGCCGATCGAGATGCTCGAGGTAACGGTGGCGCAGCAATTCATCATGGAGCATCGCGCAAAGAGTCGGCGTGACCGACATTGCGATTTTGATCGGAATGCCTTCGTCGAGCAGGCGTTGAAACATCCGTAAGAGCGGGATGTAGCTTTCGGTGAGCGCCTCGAATAACCACTCCTCCTCAAGAAAGCGCTCGTGCTCGGGATGCCGAACGAAAGGTAGATGCCCGTGAAGGATGAGCGCGAGAAAGCCTGCCCGTTTTGCATTCTGAGCGAAAGAAGAAGCGCCGCCAGTCAGCGACTATGGCGTGGTGAATTGTGACCGGCGCCTGTCGAATGACGATGACCACACGCTCGACGCTCTGGGAGATCCCTCGCATTCGCTCGGGATGACGATTAGAGCGTCCGGCAAAAATCCTGAAATCGATCGAGGCCCTTTTTGATGATATCGATGCTGGTGGCGTAGCTCAGCCGAATGGTCCGATCGTCGCCGAAGGCTGCTCCGGGCACGACCGCGACATTCGCTTTACTCAGGAGCCGATCGGCAAAATTTTGTGAGGTCAAACCGAGCTGGCTAATGTTGACGAGCACGTAAAAAGCACCTTGCGGTTTCACTGCCGTGACGTTCGGAATCTTCGAGATCCGATCGAACATATAATTGCGACGCATATCGAATTCATCGCGCATATCGGCGATCGGCTGTTGGTCGCCCTTTAAGGCGGCAAGTGCGCCACGCTGGGCAAAGGAGCAGGGATTGGCGGTGCTGTGGCTTTGAATGGAATCAACCGCTTTTGCCACCCCATCAGGGGCGGCCAGATAACCGAGACGCCACCCAGTCATCGCATACGATTTACTGAAACCGTTTACCGTCAGCGTGAGATCGTACGCTTCCTTTGAAAGCGACCCGAGGCTCACATGTTCGACGCCGTCATAGACCAGTTTCTCGTAAATTTCGTCGGAGAGTATGTAGATATCCTCACCCGCGGCGATTTCGACCAGCGCCGCCATTTCTTCGCGGGTGTAAACCGAACCGCTCGGGTTCCCCGGCGAATTCAGAATCAACATCTTCGTGCGCGGGGTCATGGCGTTTTCAAAATCTTCCGCCCGCATCTTCCATCTATTTCGCTCGCTTGTCGGGATAATGACTGGATCGGCCCCGGCCAGTCGTACCATATCAGGATAGCTCACCCAATACGGAGCCGGGATGATCACCTCATCGCCCGGCTGGCAGGTCGCGAGGATGGCATTGTAACAGGCATGTTTTGCGCCATTGCTAACAATGATCTGCGTCGGCTTGTAATTGAGGCCGTTGTCGGCAGCCAATTTTTCTGAAATCGCCTGACGCAACTCGGGAATGCCGGAGCTGGGCGTGTATTTGGTGAAACCGCTTTGCAGGGCCGCGATCGCCGCCTGTTTGATGTGGTCCGGCGTGTCAAAATCCGGCTCGCCTGCGCCGAAACCACAGACATCGATCCCTTCCGCCTTCATTGCTTTCGCTTTGGCGTCGATCGTGAGGGTGAGGGATGGGGTGAGTTGCGAAGCGCGTGCGGAGATTTCCATGGGAGTATTCAAGGTAGGAAGCGGAAACTATTTGCGGCGGCAAAAATTTTCAATCAACGGTTTTAAATTGTTCTCGTCCACTTGAACGATGCGCATTTCACGCTCGGCGTTTTCGGCGGAATCGGAGGCATGCGCAGCATTGATCATGATGGTCTGTCCGAATTCTTTGCGGATGGAGCCAGGGGGCGCTTTCTTGGGGTCGGTCGGGCCGAGCACTTCGCGAATCTTTCGGACCGCGTCTTCGCCTTCATAAACGATAGCGATGGATTTCTCCGTGCCGGCCTTTTCCCGTTCTCGCGCCGGGCATTCACTTGGCCTGATTCCAGCCATGAACTCGACAATGCTCTCCCAATTTTCACGCCCGCTCGCGGAGCCTAGCTTTTCCTCGAGCACGGGAAGCACCGGACCGTAAAATTCCTCCGCCTGTGCCACGCTCATTTGATGGACCTTGAAACCAATGATGTAGAGACCGGTTCGAGAAAAGACGTCGATCACCCCGCCGGGGCGTGCGCTGGGAAACTGGAAATTGTCCGGCTTGATCAAGACGAGTGTCTTCTCAACTTTGGCTCCTGGCAGGTAATCGATTACTTTGTCTAAAATCCCGCCGTCCTTATCGGAAAACTCCGCCCATAACTTCAGGTCCCGCTCAACTGCTTCGCGCCGGAACGAAGTCAACACGGCAGGTTCAAAGTAGCTAACTCGACCCGAATCGTCGGTGATGTAATCACCAAAAGTATCGCGGATTGTTTCGCCGCTGGTGCGTTCGTTAACAATGTGCCCAACCGCGGTGTGGACTTTCTCGATCGCGTCTTCGCCGCGCAAAACCAGAAATAAGACGCGCGGGCGCTGCCCTTGTATGACACCGGTGAAATTTCGTTGCACATAATCTTGGATCAATTCCTGGGTTGCGCGATGTCGCGGCTCCTTCTCAGTCACGATCGTTTCCGAGTAGCGCCGCACCAGAGCCTCGCTTGGCGCGAACATTCGGCCCGCCACGAGATCTAGGCCGGTGCGCGAAATCAGACGGGACACTATCCCGCCCGTGCGCGACTTGCGCATCGAGTAGGGCGTGACAATGGCATAGGAGAGTTCTTCGGCCTGCATGATCCGCCAGGCGGCCCGCGCCGCCCTAATGCAGGAGGATCGAAGTCGCCTGAGACCGTCAAGGTGCGGGCTCGCTTCCGCGTCGTCAAATTTGTTTTTGACGCGAGCAAGGCCATCCATTTGCCCCGCCGACGAATTTCCAACAGACGCAATGGTGCATCCCGAACAGCGCGACGGAGGTCACCTTCCTGGCTGCGCAAGATCCCGGATAAAATCGCGAAGCCGCCGTCCCTCAACATCTGCGCAACCCGCGGCAAAATTTCAATCAGCAAATCACTGAATAAGTTTGCCGAGACAACATCGAACTTCTCCGCGGCGGTAACCGTTCGGACGTCACCGAGGCGAAACTCGACGTGGCAAGTCTTGTTCAGTCGCGCATTTTCTTTTGCCGTGGAAATGGCAATCGGATCGAGGTCAATCGCGGACACTTTTTCGGCGCCGAATCGTTTCGCCGCCAACGCGAGAATGCCAGTGCCGGCTCCGAGATCGATCAATGACCAGCCGGGCGTAAGCGTTCGCGAAATTCGTTCGAGGAGACGCAGAGACATCTCCGTCGTTCCGTGCTCGCCTGTGCCAAACGCCGCTCCCGCCGGAATTATGAGCGTGCAACCGGATGCTTTGAGATTCGCCTGATTTCGCACAATTCTCAGCCGTTTGCCGACCTTCAGCGGTTTTCCGGCCGAAAGATGCAAAAAATTCCTGAGCCAATCGCGTGGCAGCATGACAATCCTGCCGCCAAATCTGCCGCGTACACGCTCCAATCTGCGTAGGCTAGCGTCAGCGACTTCGACCGTCGCTGTTTTGCCCGATCCTGTTTCGATAATCGCCAGCTGATTGCCAGCCATCTGGCGTACTTCGCTTTCGTTGGCTGCGAGCCAGCGTGCGCTGGCCCGCTTGCGCCAAACGAACATCAATCAATCGCCACCAAATTATTTCTTTTCTGTTTCCGCTGGCTTTTCTTTCGCCATTTTCTGGGCGAGACCGGCCGCATATTTTTCGTATTGCGCGTTATCGATAGTGAAAGTGCCCAGCATGTAATTGGAATCCTGCCAATCCCAGTTTTGACCAGAGTCGCTATAAGTCATCTTCGAAGTTTTCCCCTGTGCGTATTCGTGATGCAACGGATCGGCTCCGGGCGGGTTCGTTATTTTCGAGTTGCCGCCGAGCCCGCCTTCCACCAAACGTCCGGTGAAAGTGGCAACGTTACCGATCGTGATAATGTGGTCTTTACCTTCGATCTTGCGGGTGATAGGCACGTACTTCGTTTCAAAGTTGGGTGACCCATTCTTTGACGGCAGCACCGTCAGCGCGATTGCTTCCAGCGCTTTTCGCTGCTCCGGATTCGCTTTCTCATCGATATAATTCGTCGAAAAATTCCATTTCCCGAACGAATCCATCATCGTCTGGTTTTCCGGGCTCTGTGCGTAATTGGCGATGGCGAGACCGTCGAGTTTTACATTCCCGTAATTTCCCTTTTGAATGAAGAGAACCTGATTGCCACCACAGGTCGGTCGAGTCGGTTTCGAATCAAACCAACAGGGACACGCCGCCGCGCAAGAACAAGCCTCTTCCAATTGACCGGTGATTTTCCAGGAACCCTTTTTTGTTTCGTTACCGGCGCCGAGCGTGAAGGTCGCGATGAACGCAATGACAATGAGCGGGAGCAGGCGGGACAAAGTCTTCATCAAAAAAAGTCTAATGTCCCAGGTCCCGCCCTTACAAGCTCAAATCGCTGGGAGCTGATCCAAAAAATGATCGCGAAAACGCCCACCCACGCTACGCTGTCACCCCGCGCAGCCAATGCAACTTACCGCAATTCGTCACATTTCCATTTTCCAGAGCGATCGGCAGTTGAACGCGTTGGCCGAGCTGTTTCAAGCAAACCGAATTGAAGGCATTGCTCGAATGCAGCGGAGCGCCTTCGATTTGAC
>QHNU01000041.1:0-4544 GCA_003218525.1 Verrucomicrobiota bacterium | reverse complement strand
GTAATGAATGCCAATGCCACCGACGCTGAAATCGCCGCCGTTGTCAGCGTGATTAAATCGCTTGGCCTGCGGCCTCATACCATGCCGGGCGCAACGCGAACGGCCATTGGCATCACCGGCAATCAAGGCGCAGTCGATTTGAGGCACTTCGAGAATTTACCGGGTGTGGCCGAAGCGATCCGGGTAAGCAAGCCCTACAAACTGATCACGCTCGATCTGCGACCTGAGCGCACCATTATTGACATCGCCGGCGCGAAAATTGGGAATGGTTCCCTCGCAATCATTGCCGGTCCATGCGCAATCGAAACACGTCAGCAGGCATTCGCTGTGGCCGAAGTAGTGAAGAGCGCCGGCGCGAAGTTTTTCCGTGGTGGCGCATTTAAACCGCGAACTTCGCCTTATGCCTTTGCCGGTCTGGGTGAGGAAGGATTGAAAATTTTGGCCGACGTTCGCGAGAAATTTGGATTGAAGATTGTGAGCGAAGCGCTCGATGAGCCGGGAGTGGACCTTGTCGAGAAATATGCCGATATGATTCAAATCGGCGCCCGCAACATGCAGAATTATACGCTGCTGAGACGCGTTGGCCGCTCAAATTTGCCGGTGCTGCTCAAACGAGGAATGGCGGCTACGCTCGAAGAATGGCTCCTCGCCGCCGAGTACATCATGGCGGAAGGAAACTATCAGGTCGTGCTCTGTGAGCGCGGCGTCCGCACATTCGCGCAACACACGCGCAACACTCTCGATCTCGCCGCCGTGCCGGCTGTGCGGCGCATTTCGCATCTACCCGTAATTGTCGACGCATCGCACGGCACCGGAAAAAATTACATGGTTACGCCGCTGGCGCGGGCGGGTGTCGCGGTGGGCGCCGACGGCCTGATGATCGAAGTGCACTGCCGGCCCGAAGAAGCACTTTCGGACGGAGCGCAAGCGCTCACGCTGGACGAGTTCACGCAAATGGCCAAAGAAGTCCGCGCCATCCACGACGTAATCAGCTAGTCCTCGTTGTCGCTGCCGCCGTCTCTGGCGGCAGAGGCGATCTTTGGTTAGATGATGGAGTTATAGTTGTCGCATAGGTGTTGTAGCTGCCGCCGTTTCTGGCGGCAGATCTGTTCTGCTTGTCACATTCACACCCGGTCGATCACGGCGATTTCACCTTGGAGATTCCATTCGTCGTTCTTCTTCACCAAGCCAGCTCGGACGGGATTTTCTCGAACGTAATCCCACTTCTGCACATAACTTTCCGTATTGCGGATGACGTGGTCAAAAAATCCGCGCTGCCAAATGGAACGCTGAGGTGAAGCGGAATTTGCTTGTCTTCTGCCGCCAGAGACGGCGGCAGCTACAACGCGTTTGAGCCCGCGGATCCAAAGACCAAGATCAAAACTCAGACCTCCTTGGACAAAGAAATGGATGTGGTCCGGCATGAGCACGTAGCGCCCAACCGTGATATCATGATTAAATGACCTCCTGCAGTAGTTGACGAACGCATCATGCACTTCGTTTTTATTGAGAATCTTTCGGCGTTCTGCCGTGCATAACGTCACAAAGTACAAAGGTGGATCGTAAGCTTGGAATATGCGCTCAAGATGCAGTGGCTGGTTATGACCCATTTAGCCGGTTGTAGCGCGATTCGGGTGTGAATGTCACAAGCGGAATTTCTCTGCCGCCGGTGACGGCGGCAGCTACAATGCCAAAGACGGCGGCAGCTACAACGCTGTCCGGCTCGATGCGAAGGGGTTCACATTCGGTGAAAACTCACGCTTTATCGTTCGAGTCTAAATCGGATGAAAGATCGCTCGTCCGCTAAGCGCCCCACCCTACATCTTCAGAAAATTTGCGAGCAGCTTTGCGCCTTCACTTGTCAAAATCGATTCCGGATGAAACTGCACGCCGTAAATCGGTAGTTCCCGGTGCCGCAATCCCATGATTTCGCCGTCGTCCGCCTCCGCAACAACCGTCAGCGACTTGGGTAAGGTGTCGCGGTTCACCACAAGTGAGTGATAACGCGTGGCGTTGAAGGGCTGCGCAATATTTTCAAAAACACCCGCGCCGTCGTGCCTGATCTCCGAAATCTTTCCGTGCATCATCTTCGAAGCGTGAACGATCTCAGCTCCAAAAACCTCGCCAATACATTGGTGACCGAGGCACACGCCTAGAATGGGCTTCGTCCGGCCGAATTCGCGAATCACGTCGCAACTGATGCCCGCATCTTTCGGCCGTCCCGGTCCGGGCGAAATGCAAATGCGGCCCACGTTTAGCTTTCGAATCTCGGCTGGCGTGATTTCATCATTTCGTTTGACCAGCACGGTCGCCCCGAGATCGCCGAAAATCTGGGCGAGATTGTAAGTGAAAGAATCGTAGTTATCGATCAACAGCAGCATTTTGCCTGTTCAATCGCGGCCAGAACCGCCATCGCTTTCCGTTCCGTTTCTTCACGTTCCCGGGCCGGCTCAGAATCGGCCACAATTCCTGCTCCTGCTTGCACAAAAGCTTTGCCGTTTTTCAGCACGACCGAGCGCAATGCAATACAACTATCGCAATTTCCATCGAACCCGAACCAACCAACCACACCGGCATAAAATCCGCGCCGTGATTTTTCCAATTCACTGATGATTTGCATGGCGCGAATTTTTGGGGCGCCCGAGACGGTGCCTGCCGGAAAGGTTGCGCGGAAAACATCAAACGCGTTTAAGCCATCGCGTAATTGCGCCTGGACCTGCGAAACGATATGCATGACATGGCTGTAACGTTCGATTGCCATCTGTTCGGTCACGCGCACACTCCCAAATCGCGCGATGCGGCCGACATCGTTTCGGGCCAAATCGATCAACATCACGTGCTCGGCGCGCTCTTTGGGATCGGTAAGTAAGTCCCGCGCGTTTGCTTCGTCGGTTGCGCCGTCATTTCCGCGCGGACGGGTCCCAGCAATCGGACGAATTTGCACAGTGCGTTCGTGGACGCGTACATGCAGTTCGGGCGAGCTACCCAGCGCGCAAAATTCAGTGCCGAAATTTAGGAAGAACATGTAAGGCGACGGATTTCCGAAACGCAGACAGCGGTAAAGATCGAGCGGGTCGGCGGAGAAGTCAGATTGGAAGCGCTGAGAAAGAACAACCTGAAAAATGTCGCCATCAGAGATGTATCGTTTTGCCCGGACCACCATTTGTTCAAAGTCGTTCGTGTTGCTTGTCAGACCAGTTACGGTCGGAGCGGAGCTGGCCGCGATCGGCTTCAATGGTGAGGGCCTAGAGAGTTGCGCCAGCACGCGCTCAATCCCCTTTGCTGCTTCTTCATACGCCGCATCAGCTTTTTGCTTCCGCAGGTCAGCCAACGCGATCAGCCGTATCATCCGAAAGCGATGGTCGAACACGATTAAGGTGCCAGCGATCATGAAAACCATCTCCGGCAAGGCAAGGTCATCCCGCAGGTGAATCGTTGTTTTCGGTTCAAAGAAGCGAACAACGTCATATCCGACAAAGCCGACCGCACCGCCTTGGAAGTGCGGAATATCGTTTCGCGAAAGAAAACGGAATTCCGCTAGAACGCTCTGCAATTGCTCCAACGGATTGGCGACGGCGCACTTCGTTATGCCGGCGGTTTTCTCCCAAATCGTGAGCTCGCTGCCCCGGGAACTGATTACGAGCAGCGGATCAATCCCAATAAATGAAAATCTTCCAGACTCTTCGTTCCGCTCGGCCGATTCGAAAAGGAAGGAAAAACCGCCCGGTCCAATCTTGGCAAATGCGCCAACCGGTGTTTCCACATCGCTGATGAGTTCCGTTACCACTGGAATTAAGTTGCCGTCCTCGGTGAGTCGGCGGAATTCCTTGAGGGACGGCCGAAGCGATGTCATTTGCAGTGTTCTGCCGATCCTTGCATTAGCCAAGGGACGCTAAACAAAGAAGCGGGATTCGCCAGCCGCGGTTCTAGGACTACCGAAGTCGAAGAAGGATGGAGCGGGTGACGAGGCTCGAACTCGCGACGTCCTCCTTGGCAAGGAGGTGCTCTACCACTGAGCTACACCCGCGTTTTACCTATGAAAAGCGACCCTCCAACAAAGCCGAAAAATATGCTTGTCCGGCTATTTTATCCGGCATACCCTCAGGATCAAATGAGAACACGCCAGAACGGTGCATTCCAGAAAGTAGCCGAATGTTTGTACCGCTATTCATCGAACGGCGTTTATTATGCGCGCTTCGAGAGTGGCGGCAAGGAAATCCGCCGTTCGCTGCGGACGACGGACCGAGCATCGGCGCAACGCGCGCTCGCTTGGTTCAAAGAAGAGCGGAAGCAAGTCGATCCGGCGCAAGGCAAGCTGACGCTCGGGGAGCTCTGCGATCGCTATTGGCAGACGATCCAGCATCAGAAGCCGAAAACGGTCGAGCGCAAGACGCTCATCATGCGCCGCCTCAAATCAGACTGGCCCACCGGCAGACTTACCCAAATTACGAAAATTAAGCCGTCGCATGTCGATCTCTGGATCTCACGTTATCGCTTCGGCCCTGTTTCCCGCAATCAACACGCGGCGGAAATCAAACACATTT
>QHNU01000040.1 GCA_003218525.1 Verrucomicrobiota bacterium | reverse complement strand
TGCGCCGCTCGTATTGCAAAGCAAGGAAGGCGAATAAACCCTGGCTATTTGTCCTTCGGCGCAAGTTCCGCCTCGTTGAAGTCGGTCCTAGCGTCGAAATAAAGCAGGACAAAAGCGATTCCGAGAATTGGCCGGAGCAGTGAGTGGACGATGGTGCCGATCACTGCAGTCGCGATCAGCATTGGATCGGCTGCTTTGGCACTATTTAAATTTTGAAACATTGCGAGCATTTCCTCCGGTGTACTCATGCTCTGTAACTTGGAAAGGACGAGTGGGATTTCTGCACCGGAACTCAGTGCTAAAACGACCAGAAGCCAAAGAGATGCCAGGACCGCCCCGCGCCAAAGCGGCCGTTGCCATTTCCGGGTTCGGCGCCGGCTCCGCGCGAGCATTTTACTTTCCATAATCGCGTTTGCGCCGTCATAACCCGATACGACAGCCGATTGCTGCCAGAACATGAAGTTCGCGAACAAACGGGCCACCATCATGACCTGAACCACCAGAAGCAGGAGGGCCAGAAGAATGGCGGGAATTGTTGGATTCCCGGTCAGGATACTTAGGATCGCGATTACCGGAATCGCCGTCCAAAAGAAATAGCTTCCGTAGACAATCACACTAAGCCAAGCGAAACGCGGGAAGAAATTCGTCGCGCGACGCAACAGTTCCCCCAGATGGACCTTGCGTCCTTCCAGCGCCTCCAGGGTAGCGATTTGAATCGCGGCCAGAAAAATTGGCCAATCGACGATCAGGATGGTGAAAGCGATCAGCGCAATCACATTGGCCTGATTCAATCCACCGGCCCGGCCGCTGGCCGGAAAAATGCCATATGCCGGGGAAGTTAATTCGAGCAATAGAATTGGGATTGAGACCAGAAGAGTGACAAAAAAGAATGGAAGGAAGGCGGACTTGTAAATCCGCAGACTGTCACCGATGAGCTGCGCAAAACTGCGTCGCCGGTCGAGAGGATGCCGTGCACCCGACAAGATCGGTGAGGGTGTGAACAAGCCGGGAATGGCGGCGGCCGTCATCCACACGCTGTCCAGTTCGCGGCGTACCTCATTTGCGGGCAACAAACGCCCCTCGCGTTTCCACTCTGCCAGCGTCTCGAAGTCAACGGCCCCGTATTCTTTTCCACCCACGCGCACGATCCACCGATCAGACATGAACAAAATTAATCCCGAATTAGGGCGGAATGACAGTGCGCTCTTTGCTGCGCAAAAAACATGAATACGTCTAGCCTCTCGGCTAATGTCGACTGTGAAACTATTGCTGATTGACGGGCATTACTATGTCTATCGGTCATTTTTTGCCATTCAAAACCTGAGTAATTCGCGAGGCGAACCCACTAACGCGATTTTCGGCTTCACCAAGACGCTTCGATTGATGGTGAAGCATTTGCAGCCGGACTTGGGCGCGGTGTTCTGGGACGAAGGGTTGCCGCAGCGCCGGGTGGAATTGCAACCAGGCTATAAAGAGACGCGCAAAGAGATGCCGAGTCCAATGATTCCGCAACTCGATTTCATTCAGAAGCTAATGCCGCTGCTTGGCTTCACGAACGTCTCTTTGCCAAATACGGAGGCGGACGATCTGATGGGTTGCTATGCCATCGCGGCTTGTCAGCGGCAGATCGACGTGGTCTTAGCCACGAACGATAAAGATTTGTTCCAGCTCGTCGGGCCATGCGTGAAAGTTTACACCACGGCAAAGGCCGATCTGGCATCGCCCAAGGATGCCTTCGCTCTCCTGGGCGAGACGGAAGTCATCCAAAAATGGGGTGTGCCACCGAACTTGATCGGCGATGTGCTGGCAATTTCGGGTGATACGGTGGATAACATTCCCGGAGTAGGCATAGGGCGCAAAGTCGCCGCCCAATTAGTACTCGAACACGGTGGACTGGACCTGTTGCTGGCCAAGCTTGATGCTGTGAAGAGCCTAAAAACGCGCGAGAAACTGCGGAATGGGCGCGAACAAATTCAACAAAATCGAAAAATGGTGGAGCTGGATTGCGCGATTGAATTACCGGTTACGATCGATGAATTGCGTATCCGTCCCAGATATCCCGAACTGATCGAGGCCTTGGAAAAATGTGAGTTCAAGTCGCTCCTTCAGGAGGTTCGTGACGAAGCCGTTCGTCACCGGGCTGGCGGGCAAGTCGAGCTCGCGCTATAGAGCGCCCGAGGACACAAAGATTCTTTGCGAAATTCGCAGAATTTTTCGAACGCGCCGGAGACGGTAGCTGTCAAAGGTGTCAGGTTAAGGCGATTCGGGTAGTCGCACGTTTCTGTATTTGCTGTTTCTCCTTGGCGTGCGCTGCCCGAATCTTTTTTTTGCTCTGCCGTTGCGCGTCCGGCGCTGTGACATTCCTTAAGCCCGCAATTGATATGAACAGCGCCGTTCCCTTCCTAAGCGATCCGACTTGCGCCTGTGGCCACGCAATGCGCTCGCCGTCCGTGGAATCCGTATGACTGACCGCGAGCCCGATCCGATCGATATCGCGTTGCGCGAAGATATTGGCGAGGGCGATGTTACCACGCAACTCGTGATTCCCGAAGATGCCAGAGCCAGGGCTCGCGTGATGTCGAGGGAAAAAGCAGTGATTGCGGGCACAGGGCCCGCGGCCGAGGTGTTTCGGCGCGTTGATCCACAACTCAAAGTCTCGACCGGGCTAACGGACGGAACGGTGGTCCTCGAAGGAGAGACTATCCTCGAAATCAACGGATCTACCCGCAGCATTCTCACGGCTGAACGCGCCGCCTTAAATTTTCTGCAACGGCTCTCCGGAATCGCCACGCTGACGAGGGCCTTCGTCGAGGCGATAGGAAAAAATCCGGCGAAGATAATGGATACTCGCAAGACTACCCCAGGGTTACGTGCTTTGGAGAAGGCGGCAGTCGTCGCCGGCGGCGGAATCAACCATCGGTTCGGTTTATTCGACATGGTTTTGGTCAAAGACAATCATCTTGTCGCACAACCGGACCTCGCCCAACTTGCGGTCGCGATCCGGAAAGCCAAATTGCGCAATCCTTCCATGAAAGTGGAAGTCGAGGCGGACAGTCTCGAGCAGGTCCGTGCCCTCATTCATATCGAGGAGATTGACCTCATTTTGCTCGACAACATGGAGACAACGGAAATGCGTGAAGCGATTGCCCTGGGCCGGAATCGAAAGGTGAAATTCGAGGCCAGCGGCGGAGTGAATTTAAAAACGGTGCGGCGCATCGCGGCAACGGGCGTTGATTTTATTTCCGTCGGCGCTCTTACTCATTCAGCGCCGGCGATTGATCTCTCGCTGGAGCTCACACCGATTTCCAGTTGATGTGCGATCCGCCGTTGCGTGTGGACGAAATACGCAACGCTATGCTCGGTCGGCTTATTGGCCGCGAGATCCACCTGCTGGAAATGACGCGTTCAACAAACGACGCGATCCTCGATTGTATCACCAAGGGGACTGCGGCTGGAATAGTTGTCTTCGCTGAGACGCAAACCTCTGGTCGCGGACAACGTGGCAATGTTTGGGAATCGGCTGCGCGGAAAGGACTTTGGTTTTCCGTCCTGCTCCGGCCACAAATACCTCTAACTGATTCAATCCAGCTCACCTCCTGGGCTGCCGCTTGTATTTGCCAGACCCTCTTGCAATTCGGAATTGAAGCGATAGTGAAGGCGCCCAACGATATTCTCGTTGGGGATCGAAAAATCGCCGGGGTTCTGACCGAAATGCGCGCCCAGCCCAGAGCGCCCCATATCGCGATCGTAGGTATTGGGGTCAATGTTAATCACTCTCCGCCGGATTTTTCTGCGGCGATTCGAGATCAGGCGACTTCCTTAGCCATCGTTCGTGATTGCGAAATTGATCGCACCGCGGTCGCCATTTCGTTACTTCGGGGACTGGACGATGCCTATCGCCGGTACGCCTGAAGGGCGCGGAGCTTCTCCAGCGCGCGACCACATTCGATTTGCTCTCGCGCCATGGCGATTCCCACGTTCATTTCGCGCACCTGACCTGCAACCACGAATCCGGCGGCCGCATTCGCGATGATGAGATCACGTTTTGGGCCGGTTTCGGTCCCGCTCAAAATTTTTGTGACGATTTGCGCGTTCATTTTGGCGTCATCACCCGATAGATCGTCCAAGCTCGCCTGCGGAATTCCGAGCCAGCGGGTGTCGAGCACGGCCGAGGTGATTTTTCCCCGGTCCAGCTCTGCAATAGTGGTCGGCCCGATCGTGGAGACGTCATCCATTCTGAGAGTGTCGTTTGCCATTCCATTGACGATCCAGGCGCGTTCGCGACCCAGTTGGCGCGTAACCTCGGCAAAAGTCCTCGTCAGCCGGGGCGAGAAAACACCGATGAGCTGCCGCTTCGGGCGTGCCGGATTTAGGAGTGGTCCGAGTAAATTGAAAATGGTCCTCTGATTTTTTCCAGCAAGTTGACTGCGCATTTCCGCGAGTGCGCGAAAAGCTGGATGATAAAGCCGGGCATAGACAAAACCCACGCCGAGACGTTTCACACAATCGCGCAGATCTTCGGGCTCCAGGTCAATCGGGACGCCGAGCGCTTCCAATACGTCCGCGCTGCCACTAAGCGAAGTCACGTGACGATTGCCGTGCTTGAACAAACATCACAGCCGTCGATACGTTGAAAAGGTTGACCCCATCACCGCCCGTTCCACAAACGTCGATGATCGCGCCGCAAGCATCGTCTTCCTCAATCTAAAGCGGAACAGCCCGCTCGAGCAACACGTGCACGAAATTTGCGATCTCATTCGCGCTTTCACCTTTCCGGTGAAGCAGAGTTAAAAACTCCCCTTTTGTTCGCGCCGGCACCGAATCGGAGAGCAACAGCACCACTGCTTGTCGGACGTCGTCCAAATTGAGGTCGGCGCCCGCCTTAAGTTTTTCGATGAGCCAAGTCATCCCCGCCGATCCTTAGGCCGCCTGCGGGGTCATGACGCCGAGCCACTCCCGGTAAATCACGGGCGAAATCTCTGAGGGCTTGATTTCGCTCCGCCCGCCCCAAAACACGTTGGTATAGGAAACGGGAATTCCGGTCGCGCGAAGATGACGATCGATTGCCCCTTTATGCTCCAATAGGCGTGCTTTGTCGGTACCATGAGCAACCGCCATGATGTTCACATTGCGAAATTCCGGGCCGCCCTCACGCCAATAGCAATGGGTGAGAATGTAATGTCGTCCCACTTCTCCGCCGGATTCGATTTCACGGCCCGGTGGCACTGCCCAATGAAACAGTGCGTTGAACCGCGTGACACGAACGCCGCCAGCTACCGGTTTGACATGTTCCAGGAAAGTCGAAAAACGGCCAATGATTTTCCGCTCAGTCAATCCCTGCGCGACGCAATAAAATTCATCGAGTGAAACACCGGCTTCCCTCGCACGTCCAAGCCACGGCGTCGGCCGGATCTCCTCCGGCCTGAACTCCCGTTTCATTGCCAGCAAAACGTTCCACTCCGTTTCGTTCAATTCGACCGGGCGCACCTGGATCATCGAAGCCGGCGCCTCTGTTCGACGGCCCGGCTCGATTGTTTTTCGTCGAGTATGACCGACACCGAGTGTGAAAATTCCTTTCGCCGGCATGATCCGAAACCGTTCCGCACCCACCTTCGCGCCTAGAATTTCACAATGACGTTCGATGGAAAATCCGTGTGGCACTTTCAGTGTCGTCCAGAGTTTATAGTCCGATCCAGCTGTAAGCGTATCGGTTGATCGGAGGACGACGTGGCCGGAGAAGGGATCACGATTAAACATGAAATCGAAGGCAGCGTCGATTTTATCTTCCGAGACCTTCCAAGCGACCAGGGCTCCATTGGCCAGATTTGTTGCGAGTAGTGTCTGCCGCACACGCCGAATTGTCCCTGCCCGCAACATGGCCGCGATTCGCAACATCACCGTTTCGACCGCGAGACCGCTCCGGGTTGATATTTCTTGAAAAGGCTCCGGCATGAAGCCCTCGAGCTTGTCTTCCGAGATCGCCAGAATTTTCTCGTTCACGGGATCGTTGGGATCAACCGGCAACATGCGGACAATGTGCTTTCAAATTCCAACATCTACCAGCGCGATCCATCGTCACCGGTATTCACATAATTCTTCCCGCCAAATCATTAAAAGCTACGCCGATTCACAGCCGGAGAGCTTACGACCGGGGAAAATGCTGCTTGACGAGCGATTAGTTTTTATGACAACCGTGAAAAACTTTTGCCAGCCGATTTCCTTTTTAAAAAAGGATATTGAGCCATGATCAAAGCAATATTCTTTGACGCGGCAGGCACCCTCTTTTACCTGCCAAAAAGCGTGG